>JASLXI010000228.1 GCA_030740415.1 Dehalococcoidia bacterium | reverse complement strand
ACGGAGCAGGCTTTCCTTGACGTAAGCCCTGAAGCTCACTCCTCCTCTGACGGGGAAGGACATACGTCCTTCCTGGCTGGGATGCTGGGACGCCTCCTTGACGATCACCTTCATCATCCCGTCTCCCAGTCCCACTATCGCCGCTGTATACGTGTTGCCGCCCTTCGTCAGTCTGCCTAGGCGCAGCCCCTGGGCTTTTTCCACTTCGCCCAGGTATTCTCCTTCAGAATCCTCCACCACCATGGCCCCTTCTTTCCTTTTCAAGAACACTTCGTCTCCCGTGACCATTTTGGCCAGCACCTTTTGCGGAGCCAAGTTCTCCAACTCGACCACTCCTACCTTGCCCACCTCACCAACAAAGAGCTGAGGCGGAACACTCCTTCCTCCGCTCCTTGCCAGGCTTTCCCCCAACATGGACAGGCGGTTGAAGTTCTTCCTAGCAATTCTATTGCAGGGGTCGAGGTCCAAGGCGCGGCTGTAGGCCTCCCTGGCCTCAGCATGATTTCCCATTTCCATCAATGCCCTACCCAGGCGGTTGCGGGTGTCCACATCGGTGGGAAAACTCTCGAGGATCCTACAGTTCACCTCCACGGCCTCTTCCCAACTGCCGTGCATGGCTAGACTGATAGCCTCCAGTTCCAAGCGCCGCCTTGACACTACCCTCTCTACACCGTGGTGGAGCACACCTGCCTCCCACAACCAAGCACCATCGTCATTTTCAATAGCTCCTGAACCTAATTTGCCACACCCGCCAAATCCCCTCTAATATGATCCCCACCGACATCTTAGACTGTCCCCGCGTGCGGTCGACGAATTCGAAGGGCACTTCGGCCACCTGGTAACCCTTAACCTTGCAGGCATAGTTCATCTCCACTTGAAAAGTGAATCCTTCACTACGGATGCGCGTCAAGGGCAACCCTTCCAGGGCTGACCTGGTGAAGCATTTGAAGCCTCCGGTGACATCCCTAGTCTTGATTCCCGTCACCAAGCGGGCATATAGATTCCCCCAACTACTGAGGGCTCTGCGCCACAGGCTCCATCCAGGGTCTACTTTGCCCCCGAGCACATACCTAGAACCCAAAACGAGGTCATATTCCCTGGCTTTGTCCAAGAGTTCGACGATCTTCTCCGGGGGATGGGAGAAATCACAGTCTATCTGGATTACATAGTCTGCCCCATGTCGCAGGGCCCAGTCAAACCCTGTGAGGTAAGCCGACCCCAGTCCCAGCTTGCCCTTCCTGTGGAGCACATGCACCTGCCCCAGGTGTTCCTTGGCCAACCGCTCTGCTACATCTCCAGTACCATCGGGTGAGCCATCATCCACCACCAGCACTTCGAGCCTCGACACGTCCAGTCCCAGCAAGGTCTCCACCATTTGAGGCAAGTTTTCCACTTCGTTATAGGTGGGCAGCACCACGATGCTTTTCATTTCTCCCCGTGCTCTTCCTCTCCATAGAGCGCCCTGCGCTTCTTCATAATTCACATGTCCATGACCACTGTCAGTCCCGCCTCCCGTAACCTGGATGCCGCCTCTTCATTCACTATTTTCTCTCCTGCATCCACACCGCTTTAGCCCCTATCTCAATGGCCTCGTCAACGATGGGAGGTACATCTTCAGAGCGTCGAAAGATGTCCACTGCGTCCACCTTCTCTGGAATAGAGATGAGGTCTGGATAGGCCCATTCCCCCAGAACCTCCTTCTCTCGAGGGTTCACCGGGATCACTCTATAGCCGCGAGACTGCAGATGCGACGCCACCCAGTGGCTGGCCCGCTCCAGGTTCAACGACAGGCCCACTATAGCCACAGAATGGCTCTTAGTGATTATACCCTCGGCCGTCTTCATCATTCCATATCTTCGGCGTTGCGGCAGGTTTATCTATGTATATCAGGAACTTTCAAAGGCGTCAAATCGGAGTTTCCTTACTGACTGTCGCTCTCCTTTCGCCGCCCTCCGCGGAGGACATGGCCTAGAGGTGAGGGGCGTGGTACAATACCCCCGTCGCCGATTTAGACGGCAAGAGGAGGGTTCTTCATCTTGTACAAGGCTCCGCGAGGAACTGCTGACATACTGCCTAAGGAGCAGCACTACTGGCTATACGTTCAGGAGAGAGCGATCTCTCTATGTCAGATATACGGCTACGAGCGCATCGATACCCCCGCCTTCGAGGATGCCAACCTCTTCGACCGCGGCATGGCGGGAGAGACAGACATCGTGGACAAGGAGATGTACATCTTCGAGGACAGGGGCGGCAACTCACTGGCATTGCGGCCGGAAGGAACCGCTCCTGTATGCCGCGCCTACCTGCAGCACGGACTGAGCAATCTGCCACA
>JASLXI010000227.1 GCA_030740415.1 Dehalococcoidia bacterium | reverse complement strand
GGGGAGCCTCCTTTTTGTTGCCCGATATCAGCGGCTTATGTGCTAACTGTTCCACGGGCGAGTCTAGGTGGCGGTGGTTGAGGCGAGGGGGTAGGCCTTAGCTTTTCTTATCAACCTATATAGCTACCCCTGCCAGACAGTCAGGACAAAAAGGCATAGCGCTCAACACAACGGGCGCCAGGGATGCCAACACATATTGAACTAGCACAAGAGCGCAAGCTCCTGACCGAGCTGGACCTTGGTGCAGTATCCCACTGGCCCCCACGGTGTACCTGGTATAGGTCTGACGGCAGCGTCGCAGGCACTATGCCGGGTGGTGCATGTCCACCATACTTTCTTGGTGAGACCCAGCGACAACTGGAGTCAGGGCACCGTTCTTCGTTGAGTTCCACTGGCCAGCCAACTCCGGGTGGGACTCACTGAGAGGGATCTTTGTTCTTTTCTGTGCCATGTGCACTGCCTCTGGGGCAGTATAGGCGAAGGGGCAAGGGAGAGGGTCAGGGCTTAGGCGGGGCTGCGGGGCTACGGGGCTAGCAGATCAATAGCGAGGATGCTATTGAGGCTGTTGTGAGGTAGAGGCTAATAATCCAGAGGAGGCTATGAGGCTGGGGGAGTAGGTATTCAGACAGTACTTCTAGCCGTTTTGAGGAGACTACCGATTTCTTTCATATCCATCCAGTCGTCACGATGCCTCTAGGGCAGGAATTAAGATATATCCCTCCGAGCCCTATCAAGCACATTGGTTCCCTATAAAACTTAAGATAAGAAGGAGAAGCACCCCAGGGAGAATAGGAGTCTTCTTTTTCAGCTCGTGGTACGGGGAGGACCACTCTAACGTTGTTTCCTGCATCCGGACCGCTTCGGGCTTGGGGAATGCAGTCTATCGCTTGCTGTACCTAGTTTTGTTGTTAGTACTGTGGGTCTCCGCAATCCTCGGCGCCTACCTACTCAACAAAAGGACCTGGCCCGAAGGCCTAGGGCTACAAGGGCATTATCGCCGAATGTTTGACTGACGAAACAGGACGTCCCGAACAATATCCCCTAACCGGCTTCGTTATGCGGTGGAGTTGTATAGCTTAGTTATCACTGTTGTTCAGACATAATGAGTTTGCCCTGCCGTTCACCGACCAGTTCTCCAGATGCTAGGATGTGGCCGTCTATGGCCTCCAGCAAGCTGTTCTTGGTCGTAGATGGCGGCAACGACAGTTTCGTGTCTAGGGCGTATATCGTAAAGAAATATTTCTCGATTGCTCTCATTGCATTATTGCCACTCTTTTTGCCCGATCCACCCATTATCGAGATGATGTCAGGTGGGCAAGGACCTCGATACCCGACCTCACCAATGCCATTGGTTCCCTGAGCAGTTCCGTCTGGCAGCACTTCGGTGTGCTCGATGCCATCGGATAAACCGGTGAGGCTCGGAGACATGTTCCACATTACCCAGTGAACTCTTGGTGCGCCTTCTACCTCTCGGCTGTCCATCGTCAGGGCCAAGCTTACTGCGGCCCCCGGTAGGTTTTCCCAGGCCAAGGGTGGCGAGATGTTCGGTTCGTTGGAAGAGAGTCTAGTGCAAGTGTGCTTCTTGGGTATTCGCCTCTTTGCGTTGAACACGGGACTGGTAAAGACGATGCTGGAGTCAAACTGCTGCTGAATGACATATCCTGTGTCTACGCTGGCAGCCGCTGCGTCACCTTGGCCCGCGGCCTGGCCCGAAGCGGCTGCGACGGCGCCTGTGTCAGCGTCACCCCCTTTTTCGTCGCTTGAGCAGCCTGCGAGCAAAAGAGCTATGAGTACGGCTGCCACAAACAGAGTCAACAATAAATGGATGTTACGCAATTCCGACCTCCGACTGGCTGCATTATCTTTCGCTAGGTTGATCAAGCTTAGTGAAATTCAAAGTGTAATCCGCCTCGACGGCGGTGAGGTGACGTTCTCGATCGCGGCGGCGAGCGGAAACATGGCGGAGATGATGTACGGGGCCGAGAAAGATGCGGTCGATAACGGCGGCGGGGCCGGAGCAGACGACCGGTGTTCGGGGCTGATCCCCCAAGGGATATAGGCATTACCGATAAACAGATAAATTCAATTAAGGCTGTAATGGTCGAATAAGTATTACAACCCGGCCTGTATCGAAGGCCTTTACGAGAAAGTCTCTCGCCCTAGCCATGGGCGTGCAGTAATCCGGGTCACAGATCCTCCGGGCTATAGATGACCGCCGCGCCGTGCAGTCCCAGTACTTCAGGCCTTGGGCGCTTGGATACGTGGAGCTCGGACGAGTAGTACACGGTTACGATAGCACCATCTTCGCGCTGGAGCGTGCTCGGATAACCCTGATCAATGCCGCTGTCCGCAGTAA
>JASLXI010000226.1 GCA_030740415.1 Dehalococcoidia bacterium | reverse complement strand
CTGGCCTTCGTGGTGTACTGGGCGTTCCAGAACATAGGCAGGATCGAGGGTGACGATACTGCGAGACCCGATCCCCGGGAGCAGCTGCGACTCACCAGGCAAGTGCTCAAATCCCCGGCTTTGTGGGCGATTAACTTCGTGGTTGGGTTGAGAGGGATGGCGTACATAGCGTTCATCACCTTCCTTCCCATCTATCTCAAAGACGAACTAGGGCTAGACTCCCGCGGCGTTGGCGTACACATCGGGCTCCTGACTCTGATTGGCATTGTTGCCACCCCAGCCATGGGGTACCTGTCCGATAGACTGGGCAGGAAGCTGGTCCTGGTGCCCGGGATGCTGTGGCTCAGCGCCTTGTCGTTGTTACTTGTGGTCTACGGCGATGGCGTGATGCTTACCGTCATACTTGTGCTCCTGGGCCTGTTCCTCTACAGCGACCAGCCGATACTCACCGCGGCGGCTCTGGACATAGTCGGTCGGAATGTGGCGACAACCACACTGGGTGTCCTGTCCTTTACTCGGTTCGCCCTCAGCGCATCTTCTCCGCTAATAGCTGGTTACCTGTCTGAAACCTACGGGATGGATGCGGTGTTCCGCTACGCGGCTGCCCTTTTTGCCGTGGCGGCGGTGGCCTTGACGGTCATCAAGATGACACCGGATACTCCGTCTGTGGAGGGAAACGCCAGAGGGCATCACGCAGCACATTAAGAGCCCACGTGGGAATTCGTATCAATGGTTTTGCTGGGGGCAAGCATGCCGCCGCACGAGCGGCGTGCCTCTGTCATTGGTATGAGAGCCGTGCTTTGGGGGTAGGGATGTCATGCTGAGGAGGTGGTTGAACTCCTCGGTCTTCAGCACCCTCCCGGCGACGAAGCATCTGGGGCGCAAGACAAGAGAAGAGCAAGACGGTAAGCCTCAAGGCTACTGCGTTGCCAGGCAGGTGCCCTAGATTCCTCCTCCCGATATGTCTTGGTACTCGGAATGACAAAGCAAGGATGCTCTCCGTTGCATCATGCCATACAGGGCGGTCCTCTATGGTATGGAGCGGGGAGAAGGCTGGCTAAGGTGCGCTCTTGAAAACGCCTCGTCCGGCTACGGCCAGGCGTCTCTCATCCTCTTCTGCCACGGTGGCGGTCCGCGCTGTCCAGCAGAAGTGTGACTGGGCCGTCGTTCAAGAGCTCAACGCGCATGTACTGCTGGAACTGGCCCGTTTCCACTTTGAGGCCTTGCTCCCTGAATATCACGACGGCTTGTTCGAAGAGCTGCCTCGCCTCTTCAGGTGGCGCAGCGTCCACGAAGGACGGACGGCGCCCTTTGCGCGTATCCGCGTAAAGAGTGAATTGGCTGATCAGGAGCAACTCCCCGCCTATCTCCAGCGCGGAAAGGTTGAACCGGTTTTCGGAGTCCGAGAAGATGCGGAGGTTGGCGGTCTTCTCCGCAAGGTACGTTGCATCCTCGTGAGAGTCTGCGCGACCAATCCCCAACAAAACAACTAGCCCCGGACCGATGGACCCGGTTACAAAACCGTCCACCGTGACCGAGGCTCGTAGAACTCGCTGTATGAGCGCGCGCAATAGCGAAGACCCTTGGTGGTGGTGCTCCTTAGGTGTTGCTGCTTTCCGGCTCTTTGGTAGCGGTCGCCGGTGCAGGCGTTGGGGTGCTTTCAGCCGGCTTGTCTTCTGACTCGCCTGCCGGGACCATGTTCTTGCGTGCGTAATCAGTGGTGTAGAAGCCACTGCCCTTGTAGATCACCGCCACCGAGTGAAACCGACGCCGCGACTCGCTGTTGCAGACAGGGCATCCCTCTATGGGATCGGCATCAAACCCCTGTCTCAACTCGAACTCATGCCCACACCCAGTGCATCTGTAGTCGTAGATGGGCACAAAACCCTCCTTGGAAACACCAATGTTAGCAGTCTCCATAGGAAACTGCTAACAAGAATGCGGCTACTGTAGCACTCGCCTTTGAAGCTGTCAACAGAGCACGCGCGTTGGGCGGCTAGGTGGGCGGCAAGCCGTCCTGGATATGCCTGTCCGTGTCCGGCTTCAATTGACAATCACATGGCTGGGGACTACAATTCGGGAGTTTTCCTAGGACGATGTGGAGAGGTAAATGCTAAGAATACGGTTGCGAAGAGTCGGCGCGAAGAAACACCCATCGTATAGGGTCGTGGTGGTCGACTCGCGGGCCCTCCGAGACGGCGCCTACATTGACCAGGTAGGCCACTACGACCCCATGACGGACCCACCTACTATCACACTGGACGATTCCAAGATACAAGAATGGATCCGCAAGGGCGCACAACCTTCGGAGCCGGTCGAGCGGATGATTCGGAGCAGAGCGGCCGTTGTAGAGGGTTAGCCCACCGTGCAGGAATTGGTCGAGTACATCGCT
>JASLXI010000225.1 GCA_030740415.1 Dehalococcoidia bacterium | reverse complement strand
CGGGCCGGGAGCTAGAGGTAGCAGAGACCACCGACGCATCCTTCGACGGAGTGGACATCGCGTTATTCTCCGCTGGAGCGGATATCAGCCGCCGCTTCTCGCCGATAGCCGCTAAGGCCGGAGCGGTGGTCATTGACAACAGCTCTGGGTTCCGCATGGACCCGCTGGTCCCCCTGGTGGTGCCGGAGGTCAACCCTAATGACATCCACGCCCACAAGGGCATCATCGCCAACCCAAACTGTTCTACAATCCAGATGGTGGTGGCCCTCAACCCCCTGCACCAAGTAAGCCCCATCAAGCGCATCCTGGTATCTACCTATCAGGCTGTGTCCGGCACGGGTTCCAACGCGATGGAGGAGCTTCACCAGCAGACCGCCCAAATGATGGAGGGCAAAGAAGATCAGATAACCCCCCAGGCTTATCCACATCAGATAGCGTTTAACGCACTTCCCTTCGTAGAGGGCTTCCTGGACAACGACTACACCACCGAGGAATGGAAGATGGTCCAGGAGACCCGCAAGATACTGCACGACCAGGAGATGCCCATCTCCGCTACTTGCGTCCGGGTGCCGGTGTACATAGGCCACGGCGAGGCAGTGAACGTTGAGTTTGGCCAGCCCATGAGTTCTGAAGAGGCCAAGGCAATTCTCTCCAAGGCACCTGGGATCAAGGTGCTGGATAATCCCCAAAAGGATCTATACCCACTGCCGTTAGAGTCGGCGGGAACCGACGATGTCTTCGTTGGCCGAATAAGGCAAGACTCGTCCCATCCCAACGGCTTGGTCATGTGGGTGGTAGCTGACAACCTGAGGAAGGGTGCTGCCCTGAACGCCGTGCAGATAGCTGAAGTGGTAGTCAAGGAAGAAGTTTTTTCGCCGTCTATAAGGAGGTAGGTCATGGTCACAGTTGGCAGACTCATTACAGCAATGGTCACACCCTTCGATGCCCAAGGTGAGGTGGACTACGCCCAGGCAAGGCACTTGGCCTCAGCCCTCCTCGACTCCGGCAGCAACGGCCTGGTGGTCTCCGGCACCACTGGGGAGTCCCCTACCCTCACGAAGGAAGAGAAGCTTCGCCTATTTCGAGAGATCAAAACCGAACTAGGCGATCGCGGCGCGGTGGTTGCCGGAACGGGAAACTACAGCACCGCGGAGAGCATTGAACTGACCCGTGAGGCGGAGAAAGAGGGTGCGGACGCCGTCCTCCTAGTGGTCCCCTACTACAACAAGCCCACCCAGGAGGGCCTTTATCAGCACTTCAAGGCCATCGCGGAGAGCACCAGCCTGCCCTGCATGATGTACAACGTGCCCAGCCGTACCATAACCAGCCTCTCTTGGGAGACCGCTTTGCGACTTGCCCAAGTTGACAACATTATCGGTGTGAAGGAAGCCAGCGGCGACTTCGACCAGATCGCCCGCATCATCGCCGGCGCGCCCCAGGACTTCAAGGTGTGGAGCGGCAACGACAGTGATACCTTCGGCATAATGACCATGGGCGGATACGGCGTCGTCAGCGTGGCATCCCACCTAGTTGGACGTCAGATTAAAGATATGATGGACATGATCGTAGCCGGGAAGACATCCGAAGCGGCAGCAGAGCACCTGAGACTAACCCCAATCTTCAAAGGCCTCTTCATAGTATCCAACCCCATCCCTGTGAAGTACGGCATAAACCAGGCAGGCTTCAGTGTGGGCAAGCCCAGGCTGCCCCTCACGGAGCCGGACGAGAGAACGGCACAGCAACTTCAGGCAATGATAAAAGAGTACACCGTAGACCTGTTGGTCGCGGCTAGGGTGTAGTGCGACCACTGACAAGTACTGCGCACTCATCTAGTTCGACTAGCTCACAATGAACGGAGTGCACATTCCTGCTCGCCGCCCACGCCAGAGTTGCCCTTTACCCCTCCTTCTCTAGCTAGAACGCTCACAAACCCGCATGGTTCGATGGGCCTAGGATGAGCGGGACTTGCTTCCCTCGGTTCATTGTGGGCTAGTAGGACCGTCATTGGTTGAATAGTGTTTACAGAAGAACAAAAGAAATGAACAACCCCCAGAACTCTGTGATGATCAGAGTCCACGAGATTGCACTGAAGGGTAAGAACCGCCCTATCTTCTTTGACCAGCTTGAGCAAAACCTCAGGCAGTCATTGAGGGGGATGGCCGTAGACCGGGTGCGCAAGAGACACATGGGCGTGGAGGTTACCCTTGCCCCGAAAGCGGCCTGGAACGAGGTAGCGGACAGGATCAAGCAGGTATTTGGCGTAGTCAAATTCTATCGCTACCACAGAGTGGAGCCCTCCGTGGGGAACATCAAGGAGTTTCTGGAGAACGAACTGACCGAGCTCACCTTTAACACCTTTCGCATAACGACCAATCGGGGCAATAAGGCCTTCCCCATGA
>JASLXI010000224.1 GCA_030740415.1 Dehalococcoidia bacterium | reverse complement strand
ATGCGGGTGTCGAGCCGGAGAAGGGAATATCAGCTATTAAGATTGCCTCGGAGATCATAGCTGAGCTTCCCCAGGGACGGATCGATGAGGAGACGACTTTGAACGTGGGGACTATTAGCGGCGGCACTGTTCGCAACGCTGTGCCGGAGTCTACATCTTTCGCAGGTGAGTTCAGGAGCAGGAATACTCAAACCCTGGAGGGAATTCGGCATCAGGTATTGGACATTTTCAAGGCGGCACAGCAGAGGTATCCTGAGGCCGACATCCATGAAGAGATGGAGGTCCAGTATCAGATGTACTCTTTGTCAGAAGATACTCAGGTTGTGAAGAGAGTTTCCCGTGCTATCACCGCAGTGAACATGAAACCGGAGCTAGGGGTCTCTGGCGGTGGAACCGACGCCAATATCTTCAACCTTCATGGTATATCGTCTGTGGTCGTAGGGATGGCCGCTCAGGATATGCATACCACCAGGGAACACCTGGAAGTTGGTGACCTATTGGATGTCGCCAGGTTTTGCTTTGAGCTCCTTACCACAGGATAGTGATTGCACTGGTGTCGTCTATGGGTTCTCGCCCAGGAAGAACATCGTTCCTCCATGGGCCATACGCGAGGGGAACATTTTCCTGGCCAGGAATCTTCTTAGCTCTGCCCTCTCAGGGGTTAATCTTATCCCTTGCTGGGAGGTCTCTATAGGCATTCTTATCCACCCCTGCCGGTGTCGCAAGAATCCTCGATTTTGGCCTGCGCCGAGTAGCAGACATTCTCTCCGGGCTCATTAATTGGGCAGAGGTTGAACGTCTTCACCATGGCCCACAACTGACGGCGCATGTAGGTCATCCCTCGCCGGTTTACGATCTGGCAAACGTGGCATATTCTGGGAAACTTAAGAGTCAAATGGAAAATCCTCGTGTGGCCTATCCCATTGATGGGAAGTATAATGCAAACGATTCCGCATATTTCGTGGCAAGGCACGAGGAGATGATGCATGGCTGGTGTACTTGAAGGGGTACGAGTAATAGATTTTGGGCAGTATATAGCTGGTCCCCTCGTTGGCATGATCCTCGCCGATCAGGGTGCCGATGTCGTGCGCGTAGAGCCTCCAGGTGGCCCCCGGTGGAACACTCCTGCCAACGCCATCTGGAATAGAGGTAAGCGCTCGGTGGTACTAGATCTCAAGCAGGCGGACGAACTCAAAATTGCCCAACAATTGATCAAGACCTCGGACGTCCTAGTCGAGAACTTCAGGCCAGACGTCATGGACCGACTGGGCCTTGGCGCTGAGGCAATGACGGAGACCAATCCCGGGCTCATCTACTGCTCCATGCCGGGCTTTGCTGCGGACGATCCGCGGTCTGGCGTCAGAGCGTGGGAGGGAGTTGTCGGGGCTGCAACCTGGACGTACAGACTGTCTCTGGAGGGCCCTGACCCCGTGCAGCCGATTTATACTGCGATTCCCATAGCCTCCTCCTATGCAGCCTTTATCTCGTCGGTGAGTATCGGAATGTCGCTCATCGCCAGGGAGAAACACGGTGTTGGACAGCGCATAGTGGTTCCTCTTTTCGATGCTATGTTCCCCGCTATGGGGAGCCGTGTCATGATGCTGCACGATCAGGCTCGGATAGCACCTCGCGGTTCTACCATAACATGGACACGTACCTTCGAGTGTAAAGATGGTCGCTGGGTACAGTATCACTCTGGCAACCTGCGATTTCCCCAGTTCCTAGAAGCCGCGGGGGCCAGCGTGTGGGATGAACTAGCACCGGCGGAGCGGCAACACAGAATGGAAGAGTTATTCAAAACGCGAACCGCACAGGAGTGGGAAGATTTGGCGACTGCCGCCGGAAGTGAAGCTGCCGTCTGCCGCACCTCCGCGGAATGGCTGACTCACCCCCATGCTTGGGAGTCTAAAATGATAATCCATGTAGAGGACCCCGAGCTCGGGAAAATGGTACAACCCGGTATAAGCGCCCGCCTTTCGAGTACCCCTGGGGCCGTGCGGGGACCTGCCCCTCAGATAAATGCCCATCGGACTGAACTCCTCGCCGAACTTGGCTCACTGGAGTCGGTGTCCTCGGGCAGCTCTCCTGTTGAGAAACTGCCTCCAGTGCTTGAAGGAATTAAAGTCCTTGACCTATGCATCGTTCTTGCCGGACCCACTTGTGGTCGCACCCTAGCCGAGTTTGGAGCTGACGTAATTAAGATAGATAGCCCAAACAGAGCGAGAGTCTCCTTTCACAACGAGATCAACCGTGCCAAACGGAGCATTGTGCTCGACCTGAAGACTGAAGCAGGGCTCGATGTCTTCTGGCGTCTGCTGGACGACGCCGACGTTGTGGTGCAGAACTTCCGTAAGGATGTCGTTGAACGGCTGGGCATCGGCTACGAGCAGGTACACCAGCGGAAACCGGACATCATCTATGT
>JASLXI010000223.1 GCA_030740415.1 Dehalococcoidia bacterium | reverse complement strand
CGCGGATTCCTTGAAGCGCGTGCCCATGAATCGCTTGACGCTATAGATGGTGTTTTCAGGATTAGTTATCGCTTGGCGCTTGGCTAATTGTCCTACTAGACGTTCACCAGTCTTGCTGATGGCGACTACCGAAGGTATGGTCCTCTCGCCTTCCGCACTGGATATGATGGTGGGTTCGCCACCCTCCATTACTGCGACGAGGCTGAAGGTGGTCCCCAAGTCGATTCCAACTGCTCTCCCCATGACTTTCTTTCCTCCTTCTTAGGATGATAATCAGCTATGATTCTCATCTTTTTCTCCTCTTTTTCTACTCGGTATCTGGGTTGGCCCCGGTGTTCCTCGTCCCACCGTGACCAGGCAAGGACAGAGGACACGGTCTCCCAGCATGTACCCTTTCTGTGTTTCTCTGAGTACTATCCCTTCCTCCCCTCCATCCTCATAGGCGATGGCTTCGTGGAAGTGAGGGTCGAAGGGTTGCCCAGTTGCCTCGATTTCCTTGAGGCCACGACTCTCTAGGATGGAATGCAGCTTCCTGTATATCAACCTGAAACCCTCGGTCCAGGCAGGCTCTGCCGATTCTTCCGGAAGGGAGCGGAAGGCCCGCTCCATGTCATCCAGGATGGGCACGATGCTGAGTATCAGGTCTGCGTTGGTAGACCTAGTCAAGTCGCTTCTTTCCTGCTCTGCCCGCCTCTTGTAGTTGGTGAAATCGGCCTGCGAGCGTTGCCAGGAAGACAGATACTCTTCGCTCCTGACCCTCTCTTCTTCCAGAGCCTTCTCAAGGTGCTCTATGGTCGCGTCAGGCTCTTGCTCCCTTCCGTCAGTCTTCAATGTTCACCACCTTGTGTGTATCGATGTGACGGGGCGACTGCCCGTGTTAAGATGCACCCTACTTGGAGTTTCCAGTAACGTTGGTGCCGTGGAGTTCGGCTGCTAGGTCTCCTAATACGGAAGCCAGCAGGCGCACGGCTGAGATTGTGCGAGAATACTGCATACGGCGAGGGCCTACCACCCCAACAGCGCCGCTGAACTCGTCAGGTACGCCGTAGGCGGAGACTACCACGCTCAGGTCCCGCAGTTCATCTTGGGCGTTTTCCTCGCCGATGACCACTTTAACCTGGTCGTACCGGCCTTGAGCCAGCATCGAACTAACCAAGCCTTTTTTCTCTAGCAGGCCCACGATACTTAGCATTTTGGCGCCGCTCAGGAATTCCGGCTGGCCCAGCAAATGGCGCAGCCCTTCCAAGTAGGGTTCCCCGTATCCTTGTTCGTCTTCGGTCTCCATGACGGCCATCGCTACCTGAATCACCGTTTTCTCCTGGGGTGTTAACTCGACTCCTTTGGAGGCAATTCGGTTTCTGGTGAGACCCACATATTCGGAGTTGAGCTTGTTGGCGATAAGGTCCAGATCTTCCTGGGTTATCTCTTCTTCAAAAGACACGAGTTGCTGCCTCAGCCGGGCCTCTTCTAGGATCATGACTAGGAGAGCTACAGAATCCTGCACTGCTACTAGGTGTAGGCGTTTGATCCGTGACCTGACCGCCCTTGGCGGGACCACCACGGCAGCGTTATGAGACAACTGGGCAAGCAGACTCGCCGCCAGCTTGACCCATTCATCTAGGTCCATCTCCACCTGGTGGAACAGATGTCTGACAAGCCGCTGCTCTTCCGGAGACAACTGCTCCTCCACCAGAGAATTGACATAATATCGATATCCATGGTCTGCAGGCACGGCTCCAGCTGACTTATGTGGCTGCGATAGGAATCCCTGTTCTTTGAGCCAGGCCAATTCGTTGCGGACAGTTGCTGGGCTCACTCCCAGACGATGGAGTCTGGCAACCCCTTGTGATGCTACGGGGACGCCGCAGTTAACGTACTCGTCTATGACTATCTTCAGGATCGCCTCTCTGCGAGGTGGCAACTGCCATTCCATACGAAGATTCTCCTGAATCGTGCCTAAATTAGCACTCTCATTAAGAGAGTGCTAATTAATTAAATCACGTTTAGCGCAGTCTTGTCAACACCTCTAAGTTGATGATTATAAGGTTAGGATGGAGATGAACTCGGAGGTTTATCATGAGCCCTACGCCAATGATGGAAGGAAATGGACCCGAGGTTTGTTTGTGGGTTCGAGTTAATTGGGGATTCACTGCAACAAGTCGGAGCCGCTGGGCTTTCCAAGAGGAGTGGAATAGTGTATACTTGCAAGCAGATTGAGTATCTGTGCCGTAGACAGCAGGTGCCGAAGGGCTTAATGAGATGCCTGCCGAGGCGTTCCAACCCTCTAGGGTTGAATGTCCCTGTGTCCGTCTGCGGCGCGGGGATTTTTTGTTGCTTTTTAAGGAGCACCAATGCCCAGAGAGTATAAAATCAAAGCAGTCGATGACTTGGCAGAGGCCCTATCTCGTAGCAAAATAGCTATA
>JASLXI010000222.1 GCA_030740415.1 Dehalococcoidia bacterium | reverse complement strand
AACTCAAGCAGGCCAACTCTCTAGGCGTCCGTTACGTCGCCATGGTAGGCGAAGACGAGCTGAAAAACCAAAGCGTTCTTCTACGGGACATGGAGAGCGGCCAACAGACAGCCGTGGCCTGGAACGATCTTTCCTGCCATCTGGGCTCCATGGTCTAGTCCTAGCAGCCGGAAGGCCGACACAGCCTTGCGCGGTTGTGGTAGAATGGCCGTTGCGCATTGGACGGGGTGCTTCTCGTCGACGTCTCCCGGCGTTGCCTAGTGCGGACTCTGAGAGAGGAAAAGCATACGAATGCCTGTGAAAACGGACAACCTGATAAAACCCAGAAGCATACATCGTCATTTTTCCAAGATAGCTAGAAAATACCGCGATCTTCGGATAACGGACTTAGAACCTATTGTCTTCATCACGGAGGAGCTGGAAGCCTTAGCGCACCTACCACATATTGTGGCGGCGGACGTAGGTTGCGGAGCTGGACGCTATGACCTGCTTCTGTTCAGACACCTAGGGAATAGGCTCCAACTCAAATGTCTCGACGTCAACAAGAGGATGGTCAAGACATTGGCTGTCCACATGAAGGAGCATGGGATCGATACCTGCCCGGCAATAAGGTCGGGAGCGGAGAGACTCCCCTTGAAGGACGAGTCTCTGGACTGCATCTTCACATTCAATGCAATCCATCACTTCGATGTCCTGACATTCTTCCAAGAATGCTCTAGAGTCCTTCGGCGGGGTGGCTATCTCTTCGTATATACTAGGACGCGGGAGCAGAACAGAAAGAATATCTGGGGAAATTATTTTCCTCGGTTCTGGGAAAAGGAGACCCGTCTCCACAAAGTCGGGGCTCTGGAGCAGGCTGTTGGCGGCGTTCCCGTACTTAGCCTGCAGTCCATTGAGCTCTTCCAATATGCAAGAACCTCCTCGCTGGAACGTCTCGAGTTTCTGGCGACCCACAGGCACTATTCCACTTTCTCTCTGTACGTTGATGGGGAATTGGAGGCAGCACTGAAGGGGTTCAGACTCAACATCGAGACCCATTTTCCCAACACTTTATGCGTCAACTGGATGGACGAGAACACCATGCTCGTCATCAGGAAGAATAGTTAGGATCACACCAAGGCAGAAGCCCGCGGTTGCACCGCCGTACTCCCTCTACTGTGGTTCGGATATCATCTCCTTTCGAAGAAAGGTGCCTTCCCCCCCCCTCCCAGGACTCCTACTTTGGCGGGAAAGGAAAACTCAATGACAACAACTTATTGTGTTACCTATGCATTCTTGCGGTAGATATGGTACAATCTAACATATTTATCCTTACAAGTTCTGATACTTGAGCTCGCGCGTTTCTTTATGAGTTGGGCCTCCTTAGTTTCGTGTTTTCTCCTGTAGAGATGAAATAGCCATGGTACCCAAACGCTCCACGGATAAATCCGAGGAAAGCCAATATACCGCCAAGGACATAGTGGTCCTAGACGGCCTATCGGCTGTACGCCGCCGCCCGGGTATGTATATCGGCAGCACGGATGAGCGGGGCCTGCATCACCTCGTCTACGAGATCGTATACAACAGCATAGACGAGGCTATGGCGGGAGCCTGTTCCAGAATACTGGTGACCCTGCACCAGGACGGCTCAGCGACTGTAGCAGATAATGGGAGGGGCATCCCGATAGATCAGCATCCTACCACCAAGGTCTCGGCCCTGGAGACCGTGATGACCCAACTCCACGCTGGGGCCAAATTCAGTCAGCATGCATACCGAGTGTCTTCCGGCCTGCACGGCGTAGGTGCTTCTGTGGTCAATGCCCTCTGCACTGAGTTATCCGTTGAGGTGAGGCGAGAGGGAAAGGTCTACTGCCAGAGATACCAGCGAGGACGACCTCTGGGGGCCCTGGAGATGGTGGGGGATTGCCAGGACAGCGGCACGACCGTCACCTTCCTTCCCGACCCCAAGATATTCGAAGATACCCATCTAGAGTTTGATATCATCAAAGATCGTCTCCGTGAGCTGGCTTTTCTGAACAAAGGTGTTGAGATAAAACTAGAGGACGAGCGCTCTAGCATAGAAGCGACCTTCCACTTCGAGGGTGGCATACGTAGCTATGTGGCCCGCATGAACAGGCATCGCGCAGTGCTTCATTCTCCTCCGGCATACATATCCAACATGGTTGACAGCACAATGGTCGAAGCTGCCATACAGTACAACGAGGGCTACGGGGAGTCGGTTCTGAGCTTCGCCAACTGCGTTAACACCGCCGATGGCGGCACTCACCTTACCGGATTCCGATCTGCCCTGACCCGCGTCCTCAATGACTACTCTCGCAAGAGCAAGTTGCTGAAAGAGGACCAGACCAATTTCGCCGGTGAGGACGTTCGCGAGGGGCTCACCGCCGCCGTCAGCGTGAAGCTGTCTGATCCCCAGTTTGAAGGCCAGACCAAGGGAAAACTAGGC
>JASLXI010000221.1 GCA_030740415.1 Dehalococcoidia bacterium | reverse complement strand
ACCGACTCCACTTCCCCCAGCTTCTGCGTCTGGTCCAAGCTTGTCCCAACACGGGGGAGCTCCAAGAACACGATGTCTCCCAGATTCTCCTGAGCGTAATCAGTTATGCCCACGAGGATCGTGCCGTCATCGTCGTCCTTCGCCCATTCGTGGTCGCGGGAATACTTTCTGTCAGTGGGATTCATGTCACTTATTCCTAGAGTAGAAAGGGATTGCCGCCACCTCAGCCTCCACCCGCCGTCCCCTGAGGTCTATTATTATCTTAGTCCCAGGGTTGGAAAACTCCAAGGCAACATAGCCCAATCCTATACCCCTGTCAAGGGTGGGTGAGTGGGTCCCACTGGTCACATTTCCAATGGGCTCTTGCCCGTTCAGGATGGCCTGACCGTGGCGTGGTACGCCCCTCTCCAGCAGCCGAAATCCCACCAGAGTCCTGGACAGCCCGTTACTCTTGCGCTCCCGTATAGCAGGCATACCGATGAATGCGCCCTGGTCCCAATTCACATGGCGTTCTAGGCCGGCCTCCAGGGGAGTCACCGATGAGTCCATATCTGAGCCGTGAAGCAATAGTCCAGCCTCCAATCGCAGCACATCCCTGGCTCCCAAGCCACAAGGGACCGCTCCCATTTCTTCGAAACCGAGCCACACCAACGGTGCATCTTCCGACGGGAGGACAATCTCGAAGCCATCCTCGCCGGTATATCCGGTCCTACATATGATGGACAAAACACCAGATACTTGGCCTTCCACGCAGCGGAATGGCCTGACATTAGACAGATCAACAGAGCACACGGTCTGAAGTATCTCCTTAGCCTGAGGGCCTTGCAAGGCAATCAAAGCCGTCTTCTGGGTGAGAACACTAACCTCCACTTGCATTGCCCATCTGCCCTTCCATTGATTGAGCCAGGTCAGCACCTCATCGGCGTTGGACGCGTTTGGGATCAGCAGAAAGCGCTCCTCCGTCAGCCTGTACACGATGGTATCGTCTATGATACCCCCCGTTTCGTTGCAGATGAGGGTGTACCGGGCGCGGCCCGGAGGCATGTTCACCATGTCCGCGGTCACCAGACAATGGAGGAATTGAGCCGCATCGGCGCCCGTTATCTCCACCCGTCCCATGTGAGACACATCGAATATGCCGGCCCTGGAGCGCACGGCCCTGGCCTCGGCCAGGATGCCCGAGTACCAGACTGGCATCTCCCAGCCCGCGAATTGCACCATCTGTGCCCCCATAGACAAGTGTGCCTGAAAGAGGACAGTACGCTTCAGTGATGCAGACCCCTCTTGAATTGATGTCGATTCATGTTGCTGAGTCATAGGCGATACAAAGCATTGAGAATGGTTGGGGTGCCAGGAATTTATCTTAGGGTGTCCCGTACACACCGTCAACGGCACCATGCACTAGAACGTCGCTGAGGTATCTCCCGAGGTTCACCTATTGATTAGGAACTTCTTCTCTATGCCTTCGTAAGAAACGTTGCAGAACCTCAAAGGCCCACGCCACCTCAACAGCGTGGGATAAGCCCGCGCCAGACCACTGTAGAAAGAAGTCCCCACGGCCTCCTCCGGCGAGGACCAGGGCCAACCACTTGGATCGCGACTCCATCCGATATGGGAGAAACATAATTGTTACGACAACTGAGTCAAAAAGAGTAAGCATGTTTAGCGCCCAGAGAGTAGTTCCCCAGCCTAGACTATCCTGACTATGGAGTTACGGAGGGGAGATGGCTTGGTTCTACGCTGGTATCCGTGTACGACCACGCCAATACGTGACCGTCCTTCAGAGAGAACAGGTCTGGGCCCACTGGGAGAGGCTCCCATTGTTCCTGTGAATCACTCCACAAGAATATGAGCCAGTAGTTGGAACCTTCGTTGGTCACCCCGATCAGGGACTCGACGAAATGGGAGAAGAACGCGGCGTTATAGGTGGACTCCAGATCACCCTCTGCAACAATCTCCGTAAACTCGTAGGCATCGGTGCCCTTTGAGACTTCCACGTCACGAAACCAGCGCACATCATCGTCGCTGACATCAATCAAAAGGCTGACCTGGATGGTGGAGACCGGCGTCGCCTTGGGCGCGATAGTAGAAGTTTCAGCATCACACCCCGCGACGAGCACGAAACCCATAGACACCAGTGTCAGGGTGACCATGGCAAGCCCACGAAGGCCTATCGCTCCCACCGCAGTGCTTCCTTTCCTCTTTCCACGCCTTTAACCAGGGCAGGCCCTAAGAACGAGAAGAAGAAGACGTTGCTGCCTCCATGTACGGCGAAGAAAAGCAAGGCTCCGGGATTGAAGAGCGCTATCCAAATCCATCTTCCGTACTCTGTGCCACCGACCATTTGGGCCCATACAACGCCCGTGTAGATGCTGGTCAGTACGTCGTAGGTGAGGGTGCACACTATCGCCGCGGCGGCAAACAATAGGCTCTGCCATCCAGGTGCGAACCGAATTCTCTGCGGAGAGACCAGCCTGCGCAGCCCGGCAC
>JASLXI010000220.1 GCA_030740415.1 Dehalococcoidia bacterium | reverse complement strand
CATACCCAGGCATCATGCACTTCTGTCTGTTCTGGGGTGCTGTAGTCTTACTGATAGCCACATCCTTCTCGTCGATGGAGCACAACCTGGAACAACTGCTGGGCATCAAGTTCATCACGCGGGACTATCGAGTTGAAGCTTCCCTGATATGGGATGTCGGCGGAGGCCTCTTGATGACCGTTGGGGTTTTCATGGCGCTATACCGAAGATATGTGATCAGACCACCCCGGCTAAACACAATGCTCGAGGACCCTACTATTTTGGGTATAATCATGGCACTTCTTCTGACCGGCTTCGTCATCGAGGGCCTGCGTATCGGTTCTACGGAGCTCAATCCGCGGAGTGAGCTCTACAGCGTCAGTGATGCTCTCTGGTCTCCTGTCGGATACGTCTTCGCAAAGATGTTCAGCGGTATAGGTATGTCCACGGGTGCTATGGAGAGAGCGCATAAAGTCATGTGGTGGACTCACGCGGCCATCTTAGCCTTCGCCTTTGTCTACGCGGCAGTGTCATTCAACAAGCTAACCCATATAATCACTGGGCCTATTAATGCCTTCTTCCGCTCCAACCATCCACAGGGTGCCTTGCGAGCGATGCCTGGCCTAGAGACCCAGGAGAGCTTTGGGGCCAGCGATGTCAGCGACTTCACGTGGAAGCAGCTGCTGGAGTTCGATGCCTGTACAAACTGTGGTCGTTGCCAAGACCAGTGCCCAGCCTGGGCCAGCGGAAAATCCCTTTCTCCCCGTTTGCTCATACAGGACCTCAAGATGTACACGGAGCAACGTGCTCCTGCCCTGATAGCCATGGGGGCCAGGGCATCAGAGCCGGAACCGCCTATGGTGCAGCACGTCGGCGAAGAAGCGCTGTGGGACTGTACCACCTGTCGTGCCTGCGTGGAGGTCTGCCCCGCCTTCGTGGAACACGTCGACAGCATTGTGGATATGAGGCGTTACCTGGTGATGGAGGAAGCCAGACTGCCCGAAACAGCTATGAATGTCCTGACCAATATGGAGACCAGAGGACACCCCTGGCAAGGTGCTACTGCAACTCGTACTGATTGGGCCGAGGGGTTGGGAATAAAGACGATGGCCGAGGACAGCGACATTGACGTCCTTTTCTGGGTGGGCTGCACGCCGGCCTTGGAGGAACGCAGCCAAACGATGGCCCGGGCCATGGCCTCGGTACTCAAGCTGGCCGGGGTCAACTTCGCCATCCTGGGTGTGGAGGAGTCATGTACGGGGGATCCAGCGCGTCGACTGGGCAACGAGTATCTGTACATGACCCTGGCCCAACACAACATCCAGACACTTAACAGATACAAGGTGAAGAAGATAGTAACCATCTGCCCTCACTGCTTCAACAACATCAAGAACGAGTACCCTCAGATGGAGGGCAACTACGAGGTCGTTCACTATACCCAGTTCGTCAACGAACTCATCCAGCAAGGCAGGATCAAGCCTCTCAGGACAATTGAGACGAGCTTGGCCTACCACGACTCCTGCTACCTGGGACGATATAACGGGGTGTATAATGATCCCCGTGAGATCGCCAAGGCCATTCCCGGCATCAACGTGGTGGAGATGGACGACAGGAATCGGGAGCGAGGCTTCTGCTGTGGCGCAGGGGGAGGGCGAATGTGGATGGACGAGCCTGGTACTCGGGTGAGCGATCTACGCACTGAGCATTTCCTGGAGACTGGGGCCAAGACCTTGGGAGTTTCCTGCCCCTTTTGTGTACAGCAGCTTGAAGCTGGCATCCAGTCCAGGGGTCTCCAGGAAACCAGGCATGTGAAAGACCTGCTGGAGATCTTAGTGGAATCGGCAACGCCGGATGAGCCTGCTGCCAGTGATAAGCCGAGTTAGATTATCGTGGAACGAGACATCATCTACTGCCAGGACTCACGCCACATGGTTGATGTGGAGGACGGCTCTGTCCAACTGGTAGTGACTTCTCCACCGTACAACGTGGGCAAGTCCTACGAATCACCCCTCGCCCTGAAGGAATACCTTGGCTTCCTGAAGGAGGTATGGCGTGAGTGTATCCGCGTTCTGTGTCCTGGAGGTCGTCTGGCAGTGAACGTGGCATCCACCTGGCGAAAGCCCTATATACCGCTGCATGCCTACATAGCTACTCAGCTTATTGAGGAGCTTGGGCTTTATATGCGGGGTGACATCATCTGGGACAAGGGGCCGTCGGTGGGCGTGTCCACGGCATGGGGCAGCTTTGCTACGGCCAGCAACCCCACTCTGCGGGATGTGCACGAATTCATCCTGGTGTTCAGCAAGGATTCACCCAAGCTAGAGTCCAATGGACGACAGAGTGGAATCAAGAACGATGAGTTTGTGGAGTGGACCAAGAGCGTATGGCATTTTGGTACGGCATCCCCAAAGCGATCAGGACATCCCACACCCTTTCCCGAAGAACTGCCCCGACGCTTGATACTGCTATACACTAGCGTGGGCGACCTGGTCCTGGACCCTTTCATGGGCAGCGGCTCTACCGCGG
>JASLXI010000021.1 GCA_030740415.1 Dehalococcoidia bacterium | reverse complement strand
GGAGCACAAGGGGGTCGCCCTCCCCTTGGACTACACAGTGCAGTCTGCCGTGTTTGGCATGAACATCTATCTCCTCACGCGGGATACTATTTTCCAAGATTGTTTCTCTGGAGGTTAGTTTTGGCGGATGGACGCGAGTGTAGTAACTGCTTCTTCAACTGTCAACGGCCTCCATTCCAATAAGCTCTAACTCGTCCATCCGCTGGCTAAAGGTGAACCTTAGTTGTATGATGGGGCTGGACTTGTACCTGATAAACCATTCCGCTGCATTTCAGAGCTTGTTCGGGCGTCTTGCCGTGTTCCAGGGTCGGCACCCCGGCTATCCTATCATTACAACAAGATGAAGATTTGAGTAAACAGCCTTGAGCGCCGAAAGGCGCGGAGAAGAACAACCCCCAGCTACGCTCCCCCCTGCTTCTCGTACCAATGAACGTCAGCCAGGCTATGCCTGGGTGGTGATGGGCAATCTGTGGGGCATGGACCTGGCCAACGTGTTCGTGTTCATGTCTATAGGCGTACTCATCCCCATCTGGAAGGACGACCTTGGCATGACGTCGCTACAGGCGGGGCTCATGGGCTCTGCGGGTTTCTTTGGGTTTGGGGTCATGGCACTCCCCGCCAGTATCTGGTTGACGAAGTACAATCCTAAGCTTGTCACAGTAGTGAGTGCCTTGGCGATGGCTGGTGCTGCCCTGCTGCATGCCATTGCACCCAACGTCACGGTCCTCATAGTTGCCCGACTCTCCTTTGTCTTATTGGCCGTCAGCCGGATCCAGATCCAGATTATCTTCATCCAACAGTGGTTTCAGCCTCGACTATATGCCATCATCAACAGCCTGGACTTCAGTAACCGGTCATTGGGCCAAATGGTAGGAATCGCCGTCACTCCTTCTCTGGTGGTCCTGTTGGGAGGATGGAGAGAGGTCTACGTGGGGATCGCCATCGCTTTAGTGCTCCTATCCGTACTGTGGTTGTTCCTTGGTCGGGAGCGACGGCGAACCGAGTCAGAGGGCGATCCGACTCCTCAGGTGGGCAGTCCGGCTAGGGTCTTGCGCCGCCGCAAAATCCTGTGGGTTGTCGCAGGATGCCAGATGGGGGCGGCCGTGACCTTCGCCTCCTTCATGACCTTCTATCCCACCTACGCAATCGAGTACATGGACGTCTCTCTTACCACCGTCGGCCTGCTTATGGCAGCGTTTCCGGTAGGAGGAATCCTGGGTTCTCTCTCCGCGGGTGTGCTCTCCCAACTAATTGGACAGAGGAAACCCTTCATATGGGCCCCGGGCCTATTTCTTCCTGCCACCTACCTCGCCTTACTACAGGTAAATTCCGTCCCCTTGGCGATGTTCCTCCTGTTCGGAGCGGGCATCTTCGCAATGGCCGTGCCACCCATCCTCTCCACAATTCCTTTGGATATGAGGCTCCCTCCGAGAGAGGTGGCGGTAGCCCTAGGGCTAATTCGTACTCTGTTCCCAATGGGCGCCACCCTGGGGCCGCTTCTCGTAGGCGCTATCCAAGAGAGCACCGATTCTCTGTTCTTGGGACTCGCCATAGTATCTCCCATGGCATTCACTCTTTTCCTTGGTGGTAAGTTTCTGCCTGAAACCGGGACCAGACATCGTTGATCCCTTCCACATGAGCCATCGAGTCCTCGCTAAGAACTTGCCATCTACCCGTTACACTAGGCATAATATAGCCCATATGACTTTGCCATCAGCTCGCTATGCAGGAGTACGAGACCTGTGTTCATAGACATGCACGTACATTCCAAGCAGTCCGACGATGCCGGCGGGACCGTGGAGGGATACCTGAAGTGGATCAGCGTCCTCCGCAAGAAGGGATACCAGGTGGACGGCTTAGCCCTGACGGAGCACAGGGGCTTCGACTTCGAGGTCGACTATTCTTCCCTGGCCGACCGGTACGGTGCCGTAGTAATAAAGGGAGCAGAGATCGAGACTGATCTGGGACACGTTCTTGTGTATGGCATAACTCCCAAGCTTGTAGACCAGTTCGACTTTAAGGACGTCACCCTTGCGGCCCACGAGGTATTCAGAGCAGTCAGGGACACCGGCGGATACGCCATCGCAGCCCACCCAGGACGACCCCGCATCGGCCTCTGGCAGCACATTCAGAATGGAGCCTGGTTGGTTGACGTCCAGACTATAGAAAGATTTAACGGAGGGAGCAGTACAGAGGAGAATAGCCTGGCTGGACAACTGGCCGAGAGGTACGGTTTCCACTGTGTCGGAGGCAGCGACTCCCACTACGTTAGCACCATTGGCAGGTGCATCACCCGCTTCGATAGGCGCATAACCCGCGTGGAGGAACTGGTCGAAGAGCTTTCCCTTGGAGACTACGATGCGGCCTTGCTTGAGGATACCCGGGCATGATGTTTACAATAACGTCAACCACCACTCTTCGCTTGCAGGCTTAATCTTAATAAGGAGGCATGCCACATGGCAGAAGCAAATCCAATGGATGCCATAGACTTCGACAGGAGTGTCATAGGTATAGACGTAGACGTGGGAACCCACGAGGTGTCTAAAGAGCAGATGGTTGCCTATGCCAAAGCTGTGGGCGAGATCAACCCTCTTTACCTGGACGAAGAAGCCGCCAAAGCCGGCCCATACGGCACAATCATCGCCCCGCCCCTGTTCTACAACATGCTGAGCCTCCAGCCTGGACTCGATCCCAGGGTCAAGTTCGGTACCAGCGGCTTCGATGCAGGTCAGCACGCGGAGTTCTTCGAGCCCATACGTGCTGGCGATACCATCTCCGCTAAGACCCAGGTAGCCGATGTTTACGCTAAGACCGGCCGTACAGGAACTATGGTCTTCACAATCCGTCGCACCACTTACACCAACCAGAAGTACGAAAAGACGGTGGTTGTGGACCGCATCAGCGTCCGCAGGGACCTACGACAATGAGCCAGGTATACTTCGAGGAGGTGGAGCCTGGGGACGAGCTTCCCTCCCTAGTCAGAGAGCCCACACGGGAGCAGTTGGACGCGTTCACAAAGGTCTGGGGCTCGACCATTGGGCGCTTCACCAACGACGAAGTCGCGCGATCCGAGGGCTTCAGCGGCGTCATTCTTCCAGGCAACATGACCATGTCCTTCTTGGCCCAGTTCCTGACCGAATGGGCAGGACCTGATGGTAAGCTCAAGCGGCTGGACGTCGACTTCCGTCGATCGGTCCAACCTGGGGACCATCTCACCTGTGCGGGCATCGTCACGGACACAGAGACAGAGGACGAGGAAAACAGAGTCATCCTAGACGTCTACATCGAGACTCAAAAGGGGGAAAGGGCGCTTCAGGGCACGGCCCTAGTGCTCCTGCCCAGCAAGCCTTAGATTCTATTCCTTCAAACGGGCCGCGTCTTCACGCGCTCTTGGATGCGCTTTCAAGTACTCTTTACGGGACTGGGCAAGGCTAACGTGTGTATATATCTGGGTGGTCGCTGGAGATGAGTGGCCCAGCAGCTCCTGCACAATGCGCAGATCTGCACCGCCGTCCAGCATGTGGGTAGCAAAGCTGTGACGCAGCATATGGGGATGTACTTTGGTATCGATGGCAAGCAGGCTGTACCGCTTCACCATTTCCTGAATGGAACGCTTGCTAAGGCGACCCCTAAACCGGTTCAGGAACAGGGCATCAGTCCCCTTCATCCCCATGAGCAGAGGCCGGGCCTCCTTGATATACCGTTGCAGCGCTTCCTGTGCAGGTCTGCCCATGACCACTTCTCGCTCCTTGGAGCCTTTCCCAACCGCCCTCACCATCCGACGCCGTAGGTTTAAGTCTTTCAAATCCAGACTCGAAAGTTCGCTGACCCGAAGCCCCGTGGCATAGAGAAGCTCCAAGATTGCCCTGTCTCGAATCTGCATGGCAGCAGACCTCGGCCTTCCCATAATCTCTGGGTTTTCAGGGGTGTACAGAAGGCGGTTTAACTCTTCCTTACCCACAACCTTGGGCAGGGGCTTCTCAGCCTTGGGTATCAGGACTCTCGACTGACGGCTTCCTCGTTTCCACAGCGGGTCAGGCAGGACTATTCCCTCCGCACTGAGATAACGGAAGAAAGAACGAAGGGAGGCCAGATGTCGTGTCACGCTAGCCCTATCGTGGCCGCGTTTCCATTGGGACGGCCCGGACTTAACAGGGCGGCTGGACATGAGCCATGCGATATATCGTCGCAGAAATGCACGGTCCACCCCGGCAAGAGATTCGACGCCCTGCAACTCCATAGATTGAAAAAGCGGGATCAGGTCATCCAGGTAGTTGCGCACGGTATATTCAGACAGGCTGCGCTCCCCCCGAAGATGGTCCCCATATGCCTGAAGGTAGTTCCTTGCTTTTACCAAGGCGACACTCAAACGGCTACCTCAGCCGGCTCAGGCTCCGATTCCGACTCTGGAATCGCTCCTCTATACTCACAAACCGTGCACCGTGCTCCGTTTCTGCCAGCTGCCACCAGAAGCTCGTCGCAATCAGGGCATGGCTCGGGAAGGGGACGTTGCCTTACGGAGAAGTCGCAGGTGGGATAGTTGGAGCATCCGTAAAACACCATTCCGCGCTTCTTGCCGCGCCTTTGCACCATGTCACCACCACACCTAGGGCAGATAACCCCAGTCGGCACCTGATAAGGCTTGCTGTTTCTACACTCTGGGAATCCGGTGCATGACAGGAAGCGGCCAAACCGGCCCATCTTGACCGACATAGGCTTTCCACAGAGTTCACATGCTTGGTCAGTCAGTTCCTCTGGTACCTTCATCTTGGGCACATTGAGGGCATCGTCTATGGACTTGCTGAACCCTCCGTAAAACTCGCCCAGAACAGGCACCCACTCCCGTTGACCACTGGCTATATCGTCCAGTTCTTCTTCCATCTGGGCGGTGAAGCTCGCGTTCATTATGTCCGGGAAATTATGGATCAGAAGGTCGCATACTACAGATCCCAGGGGAGTAATCTTGAAGCGTCCATCGGCCTTGGAGACATACTCTCTATCCTGGATGGTGGAAATGATAGGCGCATAGGTGCTTGGCCTGCCTATACCCTCTTCCTCCAGAGTCTTGATGAGCGATGCATCGGTGTACCTGGGCGGTGGCTGGGTAAAGTGCTGCCGAGGGTCTACGCCAAGGCAACCCAGAGCATCTCTCTCCTTGAGGTCGGGCAGGTTGCGCTGTTCTCCATCCAGGGAAGAGTCATCCTGATCCTCCAAGTACACCACGCGGAACCCGGGAAACTTGAGCACACTGCCAGAAGCCTTAAACAGGTATGTAGGTCCAGAAAGTGTACTGGCGCTTATATCTAAAGACGTGGAGTCCAGCAAAGCGTCGGCCATCTGGCTCGCCACCATACGTTTCCATATGAGCTCATACAGCCTGCGCTGCTCGCGAGACAGATAGGGCGTCAGTTCGTCAGGACCTCTGAGGACAGACGTGGGACGAATGGCCTCGTGGGCCTCCTGGGCCCTCTTGCTCTTGGTGGTGTACACTCTGGGGGATTTAGGAGCATATTCGCTGCCGTATCGCTTGCGAACATAGGCCAACGTCTCCTGAAGGGCCTGGGAGGAGAGGTTGGTGGAGTCAGTGCGCATGTAGGTGATGAGTCCCACGGAACCCTCATCGCCTACTGGAAGCCCTTCGTATAGCTGTTGGGCCAGTTGCATGGTCTTTCTGGCGGGGAAACGGAGCTTGCGCCAGGCTTCCTGCTGAAGAGAACTGGTGATAAATGGCGCTGCCGGACGCTGCTTAATCTGACGTTTCTTAACCTGGGCCACCCTGTAAGTAGCCCCTTCTAAGTTTTCTACAAGACCCATTGCCTCCGCCTCACCGGAAATGCCCAGCTTCTTTTTCTCATCTTGCACCGAATGGAGGCTGGCCTTGAAGCTACCAACCGGTTCCGATGCCTTCTCCAGTTCCGCCTCAATACTCCAGTACTCCACTGGCACAAAGGCCTGGATATCCCTCTCCCTGTCCGCCACTAGCCGCAGAGCCACGGACTGGACCCTACCAGCAGAGAGAGATTTGGTCCTGGCATAGTGGTGCACCACCTTCTGCCACAGCAGTGGGCTCAGCTTGTAACCCACCAGCCGATCCAGAATCCGACGGGTCTGCTGCGCGTTTACCAGGTTGATATCTATGTCCCTGGACTGCTGAAAGGCCTCGTTGATGGCCTTCTCTGTTATCTCGTGAAACACCACCCGCCTAAGGGGCCTGCGGCTGAGTCCAGCCGAGTGCACCAGGTGCCAGGCTATAGCCTCTCCTTCCCTGTCCGGGTCGGTGGCCAGATATATGGTTGTGGCATCCTTGGAGTTCTGACGGATCTCCCGTATCACCTTCTGCTTGTCCTTCGGTACCTCATAGCTGGGCTCGAAGTCCTTGTCCAGGTCCACGCCCAGCGTTTTCTGGGGCAAGTCTCGCACATGGCCCATGGAGGCCAACACGGCGTAGTCATTGCCCAGGTATCGACCTACAGTCCTAGCCTTGGCAGGGGATTCAACAATAACAAGATTCTTAGCCATCTATCCTCACCTTCGAGAGACTTGGTACCCCACCGAGGCCCCACGTCCTTAGGCAATTCATATCGCCCACCTGCTTCACCAACCCTTTGATCTCCACCATAGCCAGGGAGCCGCTAGCCGCCGAAACAGGCAGACCCAAAGCCCTCTGGATGTCGTCTATGTGTAGCAACTCATAAGTAATACACGATAGCAGTTGGGACTCCTCGTCATCCTAGGGTAGCAGCGACGGAACCCAAACGGCCCTCCAGTAAAACAATCCTGGCCATGCCGATGGTGGATATTCAACTAAAGCTTACCCAATATTTGACTTCGGCTCTATCTATAACTCAATCTACTCTAGCATAGCACAGGCGTACAAGAGGGCAACAGGCTTGACACCTATCTTCCATAATGGTACTATGTCTCTGTTTCCATAGCCATAACTTGTCCATATGATACGAATAACTGATACATGATATCATGACGCTCTCCGAAAAGACTAATCCCAACCTCCTGGCGACGCTGGAAGACCGGGGATATCGCGTCACTAGGCCTCGGCGCGAGGTACTCAGCCTGCTTGGACAAAAGCACGAGGGGTTCAGTGCTGAAGAGGTGTATGCTGAGTTGCCCGGGGTGGGCCGGGCCACAGTATACAGGTCCATCAAACTCCTGCTAGAGGCAGGGGTTATCTGCAAGCTTGTGCTTCCCACCGGCGGACAGAAATACAGCCTAGCCCGGGGTGAGCACCACCACCATACCGTCTGCGTCATGTGCGGGGTCGTAGCAGAATTCAGGGACTCCACGGTAGAGCGAGTCCTCAGGACCATCGGAGCCGACATTCCGGGAAAGATCGTCGGACACCGGATGGAGTTCTACGTTACCTGCCAAGACTGTCTGGATAGTTCAAAGGCTTAGGCTAGGAGGCTTCCATGAAACCGGCAAATTATGGGCCATGCTCGTTATTGATACATAGTATCATAGACTTCAGGCATGGCTTGAGTGTATCATTGATGATGGTTTCCATAGGCACCATATTGATGGCCTGTAACACTGGAGGCGGCGGCGAAACAAAAACATCGGTTGTTACCACGATGTACCCAATGGAGTATTTCGCCCAGCGAATCGGGGGTGAGGAGGTCTCCGTGGTAAACCTGCTCAAGCCAGGTGCAGAGGCCCATTCTTTTGAACCAACGCCCGACGACATCCATAAGCTGGATACCGCGGACGTGATTATATACAACGGCTCCGGGTTCGAGCCATGGATAGACCGCGCCCTTTCGACCATAAGCGACAGCGGTGGGCCTCGCTTTATCACCGAAGCAAGCTATGAACTGGGTCAGGAAAGCGACGCCGGAGAGATAGACCCTCACGTTTGGCTGGACCCCCTCAAGGCTATGGATCAGGTGAACCTCATCAGGGACACCCTCAGCAGCGCCAACCCCGACGCAGCACCCTATTTCTCCGCCAATGCCCAGGAGTTGCTGACCGAGCTTTCATCCCTCCATCAGACCTTCCTGTTAGGCATAGCAGACTGTGCACTTGATCGCTTCGTTACTCCCCACGCCGCTTTCGGCCACCTAGCGGAGCGTTATGGCCTTGAGCAGATCCCTATATCAGGCCTATCGCCAGAAGCAGAGCCAGGGCCAACAGACCTGGCCCGCATTACGGACGCGGCACGAAAGTTGGGAATTAACTACGTGATGGTTGAGCCTATCGTCAGTGCCGCGTACGCCGAAACTCTGGCCAGGGAGGTGGGCGCCCAACTATTACCACTGCACCCCCTGGCTAGCCTGACATTGGACGAAGCAAATCGTGGAGAAGACTATTTTCCCATCATGCACGCCAACTTGGACAGCCTCCGATTGGCCTTGGAGTGCCAAACGTGAACGAAGAGACTCGTCATCGCAAAATGCCTAACCTTGTCCTAGAGTTCGACCAGGTCTGGTTCGCTTATGATGGTGAGCCCGTGGTAGAGGATGTCACATTCGCTCTGGAAAAAGGCCAGTTCGCAGCCATCCTGGGACCGAATGGGGGCGGCAAGACCACCATGCTGCGGCTCGCCCTAGGCCTGGCGCAGCCCAGTCGTGGTAGTATTGCCCTATTCGGGAAGCCACCAGTGAAGTTCCACTCCTGGGGACGAGTGGGTTACGTGCCCCAGGGCACCGAAGGGGTACAGACTCGGTTCCCAGCCACTGCCGAGGAGGTTGTTGCCCAGGGACTATATCGGGGCTTCGACCCCATTGCCGTCTGGCGCTCAAGCGGGCGAGCCTCAGTAATTCAGGCTATGGAGACCGTGGACATCGCCGACCTGCGAGGTCGTCGTATTACGTCTCTCTCAATGGGTCAGCAGCAACGGG
>JASLXI010000219.1 GCA_030740415.1 Dehalococcoidia bacterium | reverse complement strand
CGCGACCCCATGATGATGAGAAAAGGAGTAAGGGGAAGCATATATCGCATGAACTTTACCTGAAGGTAGCCCGTGAGGAAGAAGTATGGGAGTACCCACACCAGGATAAGCAGGTCTCCCTTGTTGCGGCGAGCGATGGCCAGGCCAGTGGTAAAGATCACAGACACCCACGTCACTATTCCCAAGGGCAGCCCCAGTCCGAAGAGGGCCAACTGCTGTATTTGGTACCAGAAAGGCGTGGTATCTATGTACTGCTGAGTGAAGGGCAACCCGGAAGTGCCGCGAACCATGTCGAACTGGGCACCTATGTCGCAGGTAAAGTAGTTGTTGTCCAGGAACCTCAGAAAGGAGTAAGGTACATTGCACGACTCGGGTCGATACCAGTCTAAGAAGGCATAAGGTGTGATTATAACGAACACGACGATAGATGCCATACCACCAAAAATGAGGTTGCGGACGACAGGAGTCAGCATTGCTCTGGAGGGCCTGAGCAGTCTGAGTCTTTCACACTGGGCCGAGAACATGTATATGGCATGGGCTGCGATGAAAGCCAGGAAAATGGGAGCGACACTTATCTTCGAGGCCAGGGCCAGACCGATGAAGGCTCCTGCAAGCACGGAATGTCTCAGTCGTCCCTCCTGCATGACCCGGGCCATGAAGTACACCGAGGTCACTATGAAGAAGGTCAGATAGGTGTCCACTGCGTAAAAGTGGCTCAGCTGGATGTGAAGCACTGCCAGGGCTGCCAGCAGCGATGCAAGAATCCCCACACGTCGGCTGTAGAGGCGTGTGGCCAGTAGGAAAACCAGCAGCACGGTGCCCACGTCCGACAGGGCGGAGAGGCCTCTTCCAACAAACCTCAAGTCATTGAAGGTCAGATCCTTGACAGGAGTTATGAAAGCGTCTATGACCTTCACGGCGTACATGGGGAGGCTGCCGTAGGGAAACCACCGAGGATTGAGGGGACTTTCCTCGGCGTCCAGAACAGCGCCCAGGTTGGAGAGGGAAGGCCAACTCATGTCGTTGACATGGAAGAGGATAGCCCGCTCGTCTGGATGGAAGAGACCTGCCTGGTCCCAGTTGATGCCGTAGAGGCGGAGGGCAAGGGCAAGGATTATGATGAGAACGGGAGCGAAGGCAACGACCAACCCTCGTGTCTTGAGGGCCAGCTTATGCAGAGTGTGGGATAAAGGAATCTTCTGAGCGGGTAGGTCCACAGTAGGGCTATTGTATCAAGGAGCCTAGCTAGGGGCAATTTAGCCTATTCGTACCGCCCGCCCTTGACGTGGATTATGAACCGCGTCGGTAGGAGAACCGACAGTCCCAAGGCGCATCGGAGGGCTATCTCTGCCGAAGAGTCACTTAGTATGGATAATCCGATGGTGTTGAAGGGGGTCATCAAGATAAAGAACACTGTCAGCATGATCATAACGCGCCTATGGTTACGGTAACGGTTCTCTTCCAGTCGGACCGCAACATGATTCAGTTCCTGATTATTCTGAACTGCACCTAGCCCATAGTGCCCATGTTAGGCTTGCTGATTCCAGAAAAGTCTTAAGCATAAGCAAATGAAATTCCTGACGAAGGTGGCCCAACTGCTTAATCTGGGCGGCCCTTATTGTATCAGTAGATTACAGCCCTCTGTCCACCAGGAAGGCACTCAGGTCTGCGGTACGACAGGAGTAGCCCCACTCGTTGTCGTACCAGCCAAGTATCTTCACCATGTTGCCCTCCATGACCATGGTAGAGAGGGCATCGAAGATACAGCTATTGGGGTTAGAGACGATGTCGCTGCTCACAATGGGGTCCTCGGTGTATTCCATGATGCCCTTGAGGGAGTTCTCAGACACCTCTTTGAAGACGGCGTTGACATCCTCGACGGTGACTCTCTTATCAACCTCCGCCACGAAATCGGTGATGGAGCCGGTGGGCACCGGAACTCTCAGGGCCATACCATGAATCTTGCCCTGCAGTTCAGGCAAAATGACGCCCACTGCCCTCGCTGCTCCGGTAGAGGTTGGGATGATGTTTTGTGCTGCCGACCGGGCACGGCGAAGGTCCTCGTGGGCCTGGTCTAGTATGCGTTGGTCGTTGGTATAGGCGTGGATGGTGGTCATAAGGCCGTGGTTGACCGTAAAGTTGTCGTGGAGCACCTTGACCATGGTGGCAATACAGTTGGTGGTACACGATGCGTTGGAGAGAACGTTGTGCTGTGCGGGGTCGTACTTGTCCTGGTTGACTCCCAGGACTACCATCACATCCTCGCCTCTGGCAGGGGCCGAGATGATGACCTTCTTGGCTCCGCCCGTGAGGTGCCCGGCGGCCTTTGAGGCATCGGTGAATATGCCTGTGGACTCCACCACAATATCCACACCCAGGTCGCCCCATGGCAGGCTTGCCGGGTCGCGTTCTGCCAGCACACACACCTCCTTGCCATCTATCTGTATGGCGCCTTCGTGGGCTTCCACAGTGCCGGGGAACACGCCATAGCTGCTATCGTACTTGAAGAGGTGGGCGCTGGTCCTGGCGTCTGTGAGATC
>JASLXI010000218.1 GCA_030740415.1 Dehalococcoidia bacterium | reverse complement strand
ACTATTGTGGGCAGTCCTCCAACCTCAGAAGCCACAACTGGCGTACCGCAGGCTAAGGACTCCAAGGCCACCAGTCCGAAACTCTCATATCGCGATGGCATAACACAGATATCGGCGGCGCTGTAAAACAAAGGCATCCTCTCATGTTCCACGGGACCCAGAAATTTCACCTGCCCCGATATTCCCAAGGACTCGGCCAGCGAGCGGAACCCCGCTACCTGCCCGTCATCTTGGGCATTGCCCCCTACGACTAAACACTGAAGCCTCTTCTCCCGGGGAAGAAGGGATACGGCCTTCAGCAGAATGTCTACGCCCTTGAGAGGGTCCATCCTCCCCACGTACAGGATAATCTCGGAACTAGGGGGAAGGCCCACTTCAGTCCTAGACTGATCCTTGTCCAGGGGGCGACACAGGTCCAGGTCAACTGCGCCGGGGATAACCGCAACTTTATCCTCGTCCACTCCGTACAATTGGCCCAACTGGAGCTTCTCCGACGCGCTGAGAGCTATGATCCTATCCACTTCTCCGACAAGCCTCTGCTCTGTGGTCAGGCGCAACTCTGGCTCTTCTCCTATTGGTAGAGCGAGATTCTTGGCCCGCCCCAGTGTATGGAATGTCGCTAGGTGGGGAATTGCCCAGCAGGCCTTGAGAAGCTCCCCGACCCAAACCGAAAGCCAGTAATGGCTGTGTAACAAATCATAACTCAAGGCATTAGTCTGCTGGAAATGGACCACGTTGGCGGCGAACTCCGGCATGTAAGGATAGAGGTCGGATTTGGACAGGTCGATAGTTTCACCAGCTCCCAGATGAATAAGCCGTACTCCCTCTTCCAGTTCCACGATACATGGATGGTCGCAGTTGCGATACCGGGTGAATATGTCCACTAGGAGCCCTTGCCGACCCAGTTCACGGCTGAGTTCTTGCACGTACACGTTCATACCCCCCGTGTCCTTAGTCCCCAGATGTCCCAAGGGGCAGGTGTGTACGCTCAGGAGTCCGATCCGTTTCATGTTATTAGCACCCTAGATCAATTTCTGGTGAGCACGCAGCGATAGATCGGCTGATCACGCCCTCCCATATTATACTTATAAGGCTCGCTGCCCCGGAGAAAATCGAAGTGCTTCTTTCCCCGGGCGATGCTCTCCTTGATACACAGCGCCTTGAGGAGCAGTCCCACACTGAGGCGGGAATACTCCGGGTCATAGCCGCTATTGTAGAGGTAGAATGAATCGCCGTAGTCGAAGCCAAGGACTGCGGCCACCCGAACCCCCCCTATTTCTAGAAAGAATAACCTCAAGAAGCCGCTTCGGAACAGCGATGCTGCCATGCCATTGAAGAATTCTGCATTGGTGGGTGTCAGAAAGTCCGCCTTCCCCTCATGGCTGTTTCGGAACATAGTCAAGAAGTCATTCATGTCCGAGCCCAGGCCTCCAGCATCCGAAACAGGATAACAACTGACGTGCCCCTCGCTGAATAGGCGACGGAGCTTGCGTCGCAGCTCGTGTCGTTGTTTCCGTCCTAAGAGCATAAAATAATCCTCCCAGGTGGACGGCAGGTCAAGCCGTGGGCTCGTTCCTTCCTGTTCTATCTGAACAGCGTAGCCCTTCTCCTTCGCCAACGGAACGAAATGCTCCAGTACTACGGAGTGCGAAGTCAGGGAAAACAGGCGGAATTCAGTCCATTCCATGGAATCGATGAGGTCCAATGCCGCTTGGCACACTCCTCCAGCATGTTCCGGAGGAGCTATGAAGTCCAGGTAGTCGCAGACCTCACCGCTGCCTAGAAGCGACAACGTGCCCTCTTCTTTCATCAGAGGGACTACCCCTGCCAGTTTTCCCTCCTGCCGTACATCCAACAGAAGCAGTTCACCACCCCCAAAGTGCCGCCACCACGACCTCTGCCACTCAGGCGTAAGGAAGATGGAGCGGTAGTCACAACAGAGAAGGAGCTTCGACCAAGACTCCATCAGCACGTCAAAGCTCCCACGCACTACTACATAAGACACAATTGGTATAATTCTAACATCATGCCTTCAGGAGGGGCAATTTTGAGTAGGCATCATTGGTTGGTTTTCATTAGCGCGCTATCCTCATATTCTCCCCGTTCGTTATATTAAATAGAAAAACGAGAGCCTATCGTCGCGGTGAACGGTGCTCGGATTCATCCTATTGGCAGCCACGACTATCGGCCTTGCCTGCCCTGCAGGCAGCTCGTCCACCTTACGCGTCACCACTTCCCCACCGAAAATCCAGGATGAAATTCCACAATGGCTATCTAGATCGATTCATAAACTGGAACCAGAACGGGTAGCGAATCAATCGGCATCCGTCGAGCGATGCGAATACAAGGGATAGACCGTTTACTACATGCTGCCGCGTTATGCAGGCATTTGGAGCGACATCACCGAACATGGGTATAGGATAGCCTAGGGCTTCATCGACTAAAAAATTACTTAACGGACAATCTGAGATGACGAGAGAACACACGACTCTAACATAATCCAGATACCGACACCAATCAAGAACGTAGAGATAATCGTCACAGAGTCTT
>JASLXI010000217.1 GCA_030740415.1 Dehalococcoidia bacterium | reverse complement strand
AAAGCTGAACTCCTGGAAAACGGCAGAGGCGAGGTGCATACCCCTCGTAGTCTCGTTCCCATTCCATCGGTGATTCGCTTAATGCACCTGATTAAGCGACCACTTCTACAGCGGAGGTTGTCTCGCAAAGAGGTCTTCTTGCGGGACAACTATACCTGCCTTTATTGCGGCCGTGAAACAAAGCAACTCACCCTGGACCACGTAGTGCCTCGTTACCGGGGCGGAGCGCATACGTGGGAAAACGTGGTCAGCGCCTGCATCTCCTGAAAGGCGGGACACACACCACATGAGGCCGGGATGCATCTCCCTGGAGAGGTCCGGCCTCCCAGGGTAAACCCCTATTCCATCTTCATACACAAGCCACTGCAGGATGGGTGGCACAAGTTCATCCCCTGGGTGAGTGGGTAGGTAATGTGGGTTCAGGGCATGCCCTCCCTACTCTTACCGCTTCAAATCTTCCGGGGTAGCCTTCCTGAGCACGGCCTTGAATGGTCCTTGTACCTCACTGTACACCACCTGGGCCGGGTCTATGACAACCAACGCCGTTTCTAATCCCTGGTCCGTCTCCACCACCACACTATCGAGTAGACTCACATCCAATTCCCCCGGATCAAAGTAGTGCACTTTGTCGGCCTGTTGAAAACGAACGCCTATCAGCTTCGACACCTACGTCACCTTAATCTGCTAGCCTCTGGTCTGAGTTGATCTTCCCTCCGTGGAAGTGAGAGCATCAGGACCTCCAGAGCCAGCCTGGGATTAACATTGGTTTCCATGTATCCTATGGTATCCCGAATCCTTTTTATTGCCTCCATCACCTGTGGTGTGGATATCCAACCAGCATGATACTGCAAAGCCTCCATAGATGGCATGTTGGCTACGTACTCTCCCATACCCTTCTTTAGCACTAGCAGATCACGCCACCAACTGACAGCGGTCTTCAGTTGTTCAACGGCCTTCTCGCGATTTCTTGCATAGAGTGTCGCCATTTCCTCGGCGTAGGCAAACCGCCCCTCCAAGGTCTCGTCCAGAAGGGATGCCACGCGCTCCAGTTCCGTGGAGTAGTCGTCCATAAGCTGAGACTCTCCGGCAGCCTCCAGTGCCCATCCAATCCTTCCTTTGGAGAGACGGGCCAGGTTCATGGCCTCTTGCTGAGAGGTGCCTAGTGTGTTTTGCAACTCCCGCCCAATAGTACTAAGTGCAACGTAATTGAGGCCGACCCACTGGCAACGAGAGACGATAGTGGGAAAGATAGACTCGATATCGCTGGTTAGTAGGATAATCAGCACAGACTCAGGCGGCTCCTCTAGGAGTTTCAACAGAGCGTTGGAAGCCTCAGAGCTAAGGGACGACGCCTCCTGGAATATGAATACTCGGTATTTCCCTTCATATGGCTTGAGAGTGGCGGAGTGCTGCACATCTCTCACCTGGTTGATGCCTATTTCCCTTCTGATGGCAGAACCGTCAGAATTTGCCACTAGGTCTATCACCTGGACGTCCGGGTGTTGTCTCGTGGCTATCCGACGGCATTGGGTACATTCGCTACAGGGCCGCTCGGGCGGAGATTCGAGGCAGTTCACACCTTGGGCCAGATTCATGGCCAAGGTTGTCTTGCCCACCTGGGGCGGCCCGACGAAGAGGTAGGCATGGGAGAGCATGTCCTTCTCGAGGCTCTTTGACAACAGGGCGACAGCCTTTTCATGTCCTACTACTTCCCACATTCTTCTGTAGTTCCTTTATACCAAAGAGCCAGGTTAGGTAGTCGTTGGTGCTTCATTCAAAATAATCAGGCCAGGTCGTTTCGCATGAGGTCTTCGTAGGTCTCCCGACGCCTTATGAGGCGGGCCTGACCGCCCTTCACCATGACGATGGCCGGTCTTGGCACGAGATTGTAGTTGCTGGCCATGGACGGTGCATAAGCTCCGGCAGCAGGAACAGCCAGAATGTCTCCCGGCTCCATCCTGGGGAACAAGACATCTCGCAACAGCACGTCCCCGGACTCGCAATACCTACCTGCGACGGATACCGTTTCCCACTCCTCCTCCACCATCTTGTTGGCGATCACCGCCTCATACTGGGCCTGGTAGAGAGCAGGCCTGATATTGTCCCCCATGCCACCATCGATGGACACATACTTCCTGACCCCCAGAACGTCCTTAGAGGCCCCTACGCTGTAAAGGGCCACTCCCGCTGGACCGACGATGGCCCTGCCCGGCTCTACGATCAGGCGGGGGTTATTTTGCCCTCGCAGTGTGGAAGCGATGGCCTCGGCGTAGGCTTCCACCGAGGGTGGCTGCTGGTCTCGGGTGTAGGATATAGCAAACCCTCCGCCAGGACTTATCTCCTGTAGCGGCAGGCCCACCTGCGAAGCGAAGTCCAGGGTCACCTCCATAGCCCTGGTATATGGCTCCAGATCAAAGATGGGAGACCCCAGGTGGAAGTGGAGGCCAACCAGATTCATACCTTTTGCCTTCATCGCCTTCTCTACGGCTTCTTTTGCCTGTCCAGTCTGGATGGAGAAGCCGAACTTGCTGTCCAGCACACCGGTAGTGGTGTAGGCGTGGGTGTGTGGGTCTATTCCGGGGGAG
>JASLXI010000216.1 GCA_030740415.1 Dehalococcoidia bacterium | reverse complement strand
ATCGGGAAGGGACTGGTTGTACTGGTCGGGGTGAGTCACGACGATTTCGAAGAGGACGCCTGGTATCTGGCCGATAAGACAGTCAACCTTCGCGTCTTCGAAGACTCCCAGAGTAAGTTCAACCTGTCTGTTTTGGATGTGGGTGGAGAATTGCTGACCATCAGCCAGTTCACGCTTCTGGCTAATTCTCGCAAAGGCAGGCGCCCCAGCTTCGCTGACGCAGCTCTGCCGGATCGAGCGGAGGCCATCTTTAATTACTTCGTTGCACGGGCGAATGACAGCGGCCTTAGGGTCGAGACCGGACGCTTCCGGCAGCACATGATGGTGGAAATCCATAACGATGGCCCGGTCACGGTGATGCTGGACAGCAAAGAGCGCATGTCTCCGAGGCGTGGTTAGTCCAGTCAGTTGAGTTGAGAGACTACCATGACTCCACGGACGTCATGAATTCCCGCACGGACTATAGGCCGGATACGTCCATGATTTCTGGTATCTTCCTCTCCCAGCCGATGGCCATGATGTGTATGCCCTGGCACATGTCCTTCATTTCGTTGATTAGGCGGGCAGTTATGTCTAGGCTCTTCTGCACCTTGTTCTCTGCCTGCTCCATGTCGTTGATGATGTCGTCGGGGACGTATACACCAGCGACGTTCTTGTTCATGAATCGAGCCATACCAGCTGACCGTAGGGGGATTATGCCTACCAGAATGGGGACCTTGAACTGCTCGGCTTGTCTCATGAATCTCTCGAATTTGCCGGGTTCGTAGACTACCTGAGTCTGAAAGAACTTGGCTCCTGCCTTGATCTTCTTCTCCATCTTTATGAGCTGGGGCTCTAAGGGATTGGCACTCGGAGTCACGACAGCTCCTAGGAAGAAACTGGGCGACCCTTTCAGTTCTTTGTCAGCCATATCCTTTCCCTGTTCTAGGCCGCTCGCCGCTCGAAGCAGGGCTACGGAATCCAGGTCGAACACCGGTTTAGCCTCGGGATGATCCCCCAGAGTGACATAGTCTCCTGTCAGACACAATACGTTCTCCACGCCCATCACATAGGCACTAAGCAGATCTGATTGCAGGGCGATGCGGTTGCGGTCGCGAGAAGTGACTTGGAAAATGGGCTCTATGCCACTCTCTATGAGTAGCCTGCAGCAGGCAAGGGAGCCTAGCCGCATCACGGAGCTCTGCTGGTCGGTCAGGTTTAGGGAGTCGACATGGCCTCGTAGCAGCTCAGCGTTTTCTATCATTTCGGTGACATCCACCCCTTTGGGCGGGCCCAATTCAGCAGTGACGGCCAGTTTGCCGGACTGGAGCGCTTCACTCAGTTTCGACATTGGTACACCTTCCTGTGGGACGCAGTTATTCGTCCATTTGGACTGAGGTCCCCTGCCTGGGGTGGGTCATCAGGCTGTAGTTCTTTGGTTTCTGTTCCATGCGCATCTTGTCCAGTCTCCCCTGCTTCTTCAGTCTGTTGTATATCAGTGTCCAAGCACAATCCTTCTGGGAGTCCACTTCGCACTTGCCGTCCTTGGTACCCCCGCAAGGTCCGTCCAGAAGTCCTTTGGGACAGATGGTCACGGGACATATCCCGCCGGTGAAGGCTAGGACGCAGTCGCCACACTGGATGCAGACCTCGGTGAAGTTGCCCGGGGACTGCTCCATGCCGAAGTACAAGGTGTCCAGTGCGGGTATGGCTACGTTTTCAACGTTGTCTGCCACCCGTTGCACCCCTAGGGCACATGACATCACTAATATCGTATCTGACTGCCCTATCCTGACCGATTCCTCTTCCAGGGCGTCTTTAGTCAGGTTGTCGCAGGTGGTGGGGATGACCATCCAGCCGGTGACGGTCTTTCCCGCCTCTTCCAGAAGCCTTTTCGCCTCTATGACCTCATCTTTGCCGCCGGTACGGCACACGGCGGCGCATGTGCCGCAGCCCACCAGATAGACCTTGTCGCTGTCATCCAGGCTCTCCAAGATTTCAGTCCACGGCTTCTGTTTGGTGATGGTGTACATCGACATCTTGTTAGCTCCTTTTTCTGGCTAGTCAGCTATCGATTCTTGATATTCGCTGTCGAAGTACTCTAGGGTATCCACCACCGAATTTGGTGCGGCCTGTCCCAGCCCACATAAGGATGCCAACATCATGGTCTCAGAAAGCTCTTTCAGGATTCCCAGATCCTTTTTCTTGCCGTCCCCGCGAGCTATCCTGCTCAAAAGATGCAACATGACCCGGGTACCCTCCCGACAAGGCACGCATTTGCCGCAGGACTCTTCAGCGAAGAATTCAAAGTTCTGCCGAGCTAGCTCAATTGCGCTCCTAGTATCGTTGAACACCATTACAGCACCGGCTCCCACGCAGGCCGATTCGAAGGCCAGAGTGATATCCAACTTAGCGGCAGGGATCACTCGACCCGAAGCTCCACCTACTTGGACAGCCTTGATGTACTTCCCTCCTGCCAGTGTCTCCACAAGTTCTCTGAGGGGCGTCCCCATAGGCAACTCATATATCCCCGCCCTATCCACGTCCCCGGCCACGGAAAAGACCTTGGTGCCCTTGCTCTGTTCAGTGCCCATGCTGTTGAACCAG
>JASLXI010000215.1 GCA_030740415.1 Dehalococcoidia bacterium | reverse complement strand
ATATGAATGTAATCGACCAGGAGCAGGCCAATATAGCCGAGGATGCTGAGGCCTCAGAAGAGAAGGGGACGTGGGTTGTCAAGGTCGGATTGCCCCAAATGCTCAAGGGTGGTGTAATCATGGATGTGGTGAACGTTGAGCAGGCCAAGATTGCCGAAGATGCTGGAGCCAATGCCGTAATGGCCCTAGAACGGGTGCCTGCGGATATCAGGGTTGACGGGGGAGTCGCCCGGATGTCAGACCCGTCAATGATTAAGTCCATAATGAAGGCGGTGACCATACCCGTAATGGCAAAATGCCGCATCGGCCACTTCGTAGAGGCTCAAATCCTACAGGCTTTAGGTGTGGACTATATAGATGAATCGGAAGTACTCACTCCAGCGGACGAGTCCAACCATATCTGGAAACACGAGTTTACGGTGGCATTTGTCTGCGGTTGCCGTGATCTTGGCGAGGCCCTAAGGCGCATCGCAGAGGGTGCGCGCATGATACGGACAAAAGGCGAGGCTGGTACCGGAGACATTGTAGAGGCAGTACGCCACATGAGAGCTGTGACTGGAGAGATTCGGAAGATCCAGGCTATGCCCCTCAATGAACTCATGTCAAAGGCCAAGGAATTGGGAGCACCTTTCGATCTAGTACAGCACATACACGATACAGGTAAGTTGCCAGTCGTCAACTTCGCCGCGGGAGGTGTGGCTACCCCAGCCGACGCAGCCCTGATGATGCAACTTGGGGCAGAAGGAGTATTCGTGGGCTCCGGGATATATAAGTCGAAGAAGCCTGAGGTTCGTGCCAAGGCCATCGTGGCAGCCACAACCCATTACAACGACCCAGACGTGCTGGCCAAAGTTTCCGAGAACTTGGGAGAGGCTATGCCAGGCATGGCAGCAAGAAGCCTCAGGCAAGAGGAGATCCTATCAGTAAGAGGGTGGTAGCGTGGCAGTTATTGGAGTGCTGGCTCTCCAAGGTGATTTTGCCGAGCATATACAACTCCTAGCGACTATGGGAGTGGAGGCAACGGAGGTGCGTCTGCCGAGAGACCTGAGGGGAATAGACGCCCTCATCATCCCGGGAGGAGAGAGTACGACAATCGTCAAGCTCATGGATGCCTTCGAACTCACCTGGGAGATTAAGGAATTGGTGAAGGAAGGAATGCCTACGTGGGGCACATGCGCTGGCATGATAGTCCTGGCCAGAGAACTTACAGAAGATAGACCCAAGCCCCTGGGGTTGATGGATATCCGTGTCCGCCGAAACGCCTTCGGGAGACAAGTTGACAGCTTCGAATCCCATATCTCGGTGCCCGTCCTAGGCGGAGAGCCCTTCCCGGCCGTTTTCATACGTGCTCCTGTCATCGAAGAAATAGGGCCAAGGGTAAAGTCCCTGGCCCACTTGGGCCACCACGGAGTGGTGGCGGCCCAGGAGGGGCACATGATGGTCACCGCCTTCCATCCTGAGCTCACTCAAGACCAAAGATTTCACTCCTATTTCGTGAGGATGGCCTCTGGGGATTTGAAATGAGAATCCGCGCCCTCCGCACCACAGACCTGCTGAGAGTTCTCCTAGATGGGCGTAACATGGGCCCTGATTTGGCCCAAACGTGGGAGAAGGTAGGAGGTAAAATGAATAGTACACTCAGCCCCACCTCTATGGCCAGAGGGCTTGTTCTGCAACGAGAGAGAGAGCGGTGCAGCGTGCTGACAGAAGGGCTGCACTTGCGTGGCCTGGCCTCGGTTAGAGCCAGATCTGGCCCCAGAGCCTGGGAGGTGCACTGCCTCAACTTGTCACCTGAGATGGAGAAGGAAGGCACGGAACTCCTGGAGAGGCTGTGTATGCTGACGGGGGACACGGGAGGAGAGCGGGTATTCCTTAGATTACCAGCCGAGAGCCATGGCGTGAGGTTGGCCAAACAGGCTGGATTCCTGCCTTGTGCACAGGAGACGCTATATCGTCGAGAGGTCTCACTGTCCCCCCTTCCGCTTACAGCGAAGTTTATCCGTCCCTTCTTTTCTCCCGATGAATACCCCGTCTTCCGCCTCTACAACGAGTGCGTTCCATCCAAGGTTAAGACGATCTATGCTTTGACCTTTGATGAGTGGAATGACGCTCTGGAGCCATCTGGAGAGAAGGTGCAACAAGGGATATACGAGGACAAGGGGTGCCTTCGAGGATGGGTTCGAGTCGGCTCTAGCAAGCGAGAAGCTAACCGGGTAGAAATTATGGTCCACCCGGAGGAGGAAGCTGGTGCCTGGGAAGATTTGGTGTCATGGGGACTTCAGCAAGGGAGACCGACAGCGCCCTTTCTGGTTCTGGTTCCTGATCACCAGCCCACATTGGGTTGGGTACTGGAGAGAAAGGGTTTCATCCCCACTGGGGAGTACAATCTGATGGTGAAATCTATAGCGGTACGGGTGAAGGACTCGGCCTTGGCCCCTGCTGGCGCATAGATTCTTTCGTGGAGCAGTGGAGTAAGGGGGTAAATGGAAAAACACATAGTCGATGACATGGAGGCTCTGGTTGGAGTTCTGCCATCCCACATTCAGACTCCGTTGAGAGAGCGGGGAAACCTTCAGGATTTGCTGGAGGTAGTCCTA
>JASLXI010000214.1 GCA_030740415.1 Dehalococcoidia bacterium | reverse complement strand
GGGAGTAGAACTAGATGACGGGAGAGTTGACGATCATCTTCTGAGAGATTGAAAACCAGGTAATCACGCCCAAACCTCCGCACCGACAGGTCCTGAGGTATGTGTCTGGGAGGCCCATTCCTCTATAATCACCGTATTAAGTGGCTCAGTTTAGAAGTGCCCTCAAGGGGATTCGAACCCCTGATCTCCACCTTGAAAGGGTGGCGTCCTAGGCCGGCTAGACGATGAGGGCACGTACAGATGGTCGTGTGGAAGTGCTGCCCCGGACCTTGCGCCTCCTTTACTAAGATACAACCCACTAAGGGTAAAGCGCTAGTTGCTCCAGTCCCTGGGTTTCCGGCAGATCGAACATTATATTCATGTTCTGGATGGCTTGCCCTGCCGCTCCTTTTACCAGATTGTCCAGGCAACTTATCACCACCAGGCGGTTGGTGCGAAGGTCTACAGTGGGAAACACAATGCAACTGTTGTTTCCTAGGGTGTGTTTGGTCATGGGCGACGAATCCACTACCTGGGCAAAGGGCTCATCCCTGTAGAAGCTCTTGTAAAGGGCCCGTATCTCCTCAACACCAGAAGGGCCGGGAGATATGGCTCCATCCTTCAGGGTGGCATAGCAGGAGTTGAGAATACCCCTGGTCATTGGTATCAGGTGAGGCAGGAAGGTGACTCTGGGCTCAAAGCCCGGACCAAAGCGGCGAAGTTCCTGGGTAATTTCCGGCATATGGCGATGCCCCTTCACCGAGTAGGCAGAGACGTTCTCGTTCACCTCTGAGAAGTGGGTGGTGAGGCTCAGGCCGCGGCCGGCACCAGAGACGCCGGACTTGGCGTCTATGATTATGTCCTCATGGATTATTCCTTCCCGGACCACAGGAGCCAAGGCCAGGATGGCTCCGGTGGGATAGCAACCGGGATTGGCTACCAGGGTAGCCAATCTTATCTCACAGCGGTTCAGTTCGGGAAGCCCATATACCGACTCTTCCAGGAGTTGAGGTTTGGCATGGGTCACTCCGTACCACTGCTCGTACTCCGACGCGTCCTTGAGACGAAAATCGGCGCTGATGTCTATCGACTTAACGCCATTCTCCACCAATGGGATCAACGCCTCGGCACTGGCGGTCTGCGGTAGAGCTGAGAACACCACGTCCACGCTATTGGACACCTCGGCATCTATGTGCAAGTCAATGTCTGTTAGATGCGGGAAAGCATCGCCAAGCTTCTGACCCACTGCGCCTCTACCAGTGACCTGTGTGAGTTCCACCTCCGGATGACGATGCAGAAGGCGCGCCAGTTCTATTCCTGCATACCCAGTTACATTGATTATTGCAGCTTTCATCATCCTGTCCTCTCAGTTTGTGCAAGGCATAAGTATAATGCCTGCCTTATTACAGGGCAACTGCTAGTTACTCTTTAGCTGTCGATGATTCACACAATTCCAACACGATTTGCAAATCATAGAATAGAGCTAGGCCAAGTCGGCGGTCGGTTGTTATGTGTGCAGGGCGTGCCCTGCCTGGAAGGCGGAGGGACACCTCTTCTTGAGTACACATTCCCCGCAGAGAGGGCGTCGCGCCTTACACACCTGCCGTCCGTGGGTGATTAGGTAGACATGGAAGGCGAAGACCTGTTCGGGGTCGATTGACGCTTCCAGGATGTCGTGGGCCTGGTCGGCCGTGACCTTTGGGCCGATGAATCCCAGACGCTTGCTCACTCGGTAGATGTGGGTATCCACGGGCATAGCGGGCATTCCGAGAGCAAAGCACAGGACAATGCACGCGGTCTTCGGCCCGACGCCAGGCAGATCCCGGAGCCACGATTTCGCTTCGGGTAAGGGCATCTTGCCCAAAAAGGAAAGATCAAGATCGCCCCGCTTGCCCTGGATGTCCTTTAGGACCGCCTTGATTCTAGGCGCTTTGACCTTGGATAACCCACCGATCCATATGGCTCTGGCTATGTCCTCTGGGTCGGTCTCGGCCACCTGTTCCCATGTACTCAGAGCATCCCGAAGGCTCTCGAAGGCCTTCAGCGCGTTCAGGTCGGAGGTGTGCTGAGAGAGAATGGTGAACATTAGCTCAGAGATGCCGTCGTACCTGGGTTCCCACTCAGCGGCGCCCTGCTCCCTCTCCAGCAAATGGAATGCCTCCTGGGTAGTTATCTGCGTCATCTTGTTGAGAGAGTGTACAGAGGTCACGCCTTAAAGGCTGCCCTGGGACGATGGCAGGAGGCCCTTTGCAGTGATTAGTATTGCTGAAACAAACAATGGAGCGGGAGATGGGATTCGAACCCACGACGTCCGCCTTGGAAGGGCGGAGCTCTACCGCTGAGCTACTCCCGCTCGCCCGAGCCTACTAGAAAGCATTATAGCAGGCAGCTATGCGGTAGTCGATGTGGAGAACATGGGGCTCATCCAGGGATAGGCAAGGCAACCCCATACCATTTACAATGGCAAATGAAATGCTGAACATAGACGAGAAGTACGCACGGGAGATGGTGGCCCACGCCCTGGAGGACGACCCCAATGAGTGTTGCGGCATCCTCGCGGGCAGAGGCGGGAAGATAATGAGCCTCTATCGTATCGCGAACAAAGAGGCAAGTCCGTTCCG
>JASLXI010000213.1 GCA_030740415.1 Dehalococcoidia bacterium | reverse complement strand
GGACTTTGCTATAGCCTACTTAGCCCAGGGGCATGTCATGCAGGACAATGTAGCCTAGCATATAGAAAGGGTGCTGGACTGGTATCTAAGAGCACCGAAATGGCGCTGACTGGTGGGTGCTGTCCCCCGCGCGTTTCGCCTGGGCATGCAGAGCGGGTTTAAGGATTTCATGCAGGACATGCCCTGCACCCATAGGCATAGCGATGTTTCTCGCGGACTGAGTTACTCTTGTTAGAGCGTGAATATGAGCGAGCAAGGAATTTCTGAAGGCTTATGAGAGGGTTCTAACCAGTAGGGAAATCTCCTGATTCTGGCGTTGACCAGGCGAAAAGTATGTGATACCATGCGCAAAGTTCGGTGGCTCCTTTGAATAAGGGAACGCTGGTCATAGCCCTACAGTTGATCGGTATGGGGTGGTACGTCGCAGTATGCATAATCGGCGGACTGCTAGGGGGTGTATGGCTTGACCGAAAGTTGGATGTGCTGCCTGTTTTCACCCTTGCTGGGGTAGTCTTGGGTACTGTGATGGCCTTTTACGGCATATATAAGATGGTGCTACCACTTCTTAACAACGTCCAAGGGATAGATAAACAGAACGGGGAGCGATAGACCAACATGACGGCTAGAGCCAAGCGTATCATAGCGCTGAGTTCCATTGTGGTGTTGGTGTTGGCGTTGGCTGGCCTAATGACCGGAGCCATTGGAGCAGCCCTGTTTACCCCAGAGGGGGAAGAACAAAGTCCTCTGTTGTCTAGGCCAGAGCCTCATATTCCTCCCCAGAAAGTGTTTGTCTCGGAAGATGACCACAACGGGGACGCAGAGCACGGCGGAGGAGGGGTTGTGGGCGAAGGCGATGGATTCGTCCTCACCAACACTATCCTCTCGTCCTTGATTGTGACGCTACTGCTCATCGGGTTGTTCTACGCTGCCACGCGCCGTATGGCTGTGGTCCCACGGGGTTTGCAGAACCTGATGGAGTTTGCTATAGAAGGGTTGTATAATTTTGTACAGGGTGTTGCGGGAGTGGAGAATGCCCGCCGTTTCCTGCCTCTGATAGCTACACTTTTCCTGTTCGTCATGCTCAACGCCTGGGTGGGTCTGCTGCCAGTTTACCCTGCCCTGGGTTTCATGGACGATCACGGCGAGATGGAAAGACACCTGCTACGCCCGGCAGGAACGGATCTGAACATGCCGATGGCCCTGGCCCTGGTGTCCTTTGTCTTTGTTGAGTTCTGGGGGTTGAGGTTACTGAAGCTTGGTTATCTTGCCAAGTTCGTCCGTGTGGATAACCTGAAGAAGGGCAACTTCGCCCAGGTGCCGATTGACATCTTTGTGGGAGCCCTCGAGCTGCTCAGTGAGTTTGTGCGGATCATCAGTTTTACCTTCAGGCTCTTTGGAAACATGACCGCCGGAGAGATCCTGCTGATCATGATTACCTATCTGGTGCCCTTTGTTGCCATACTGCCCTTCTACGGTCTGGAGATTCTGGTGGGCTTTGTACAGGCGTTGATCTTCGCTGGTCTCACTCTGGTCTTTGTGGTTGTGGCGGTTACTCCTCATGAACATGAAGAGGAGCATTCTTAAACTCGGGGGATAAGGATATGGAAGTTATATTCCTGGGACTGGGTGTAGCGGGTGTGGGCCTTTTGGCAGCTATTCTTGGAGGTATATTGGCGCTATACACCAAGCAGGATTAGTGGCAATGTTGGTTGCCGCAGTGCTGTTTTTGGCATCATTGTGTATTAGAAATACCATGTCTAAGGAGGAGTTATGGAAGTAGAAGCAGTCAAGCTATTGGCGGCCGCGCTGGCTATAGGCCTGGGTGCGGTAGGACCCGGAGTGGGTATAGGGGTACTGGGTGCCGCGGCCATGAATGCCATAGGTCGCAATCCGGAGGCAAGGGGAGCAATCCTTACCAACATGATTTTGGCCATCGCCTTCGCAGAAGCCATCGCTATTTACGCGTTGGTCGTGGCCGTCGTGTTGATATTCGTGGCTTAGACGCACTGGTGTTAAGAGTAGCTTAGAGCTACCAGGAGGATATATGGCAGCACTGGGTTTTCACTGGCCCAGCCTGATTGTCTATCTGGTCAACTTCGTCATATTGCTTGGCGTTTTATACGCCCTGGGCTACAAGCCCATTCTCCGGATGCTGGACCAGCGGTCTGAGCGAATTCGGGAGAGCGTAGAGACGGTGGAGCGGGTGAGGCAGGAGGCAGCGGCACAGCAGGAAGAGATGGAGAAGCGACTCGATGAGGGTCGACAGGAAGGCCAGGCTCTCTTAAACCAAGCTCGTGAGATGGCTGAGCGGTATCGGGAGGAGGAGAGAGTGAAAGCCCGCCAGGAGGCGGAGGCCTTCGTCGCCCGCGCCAGGGATGACATACAGCGTGAGCGGGACGAAGCGATAGACGAAGTGAGGAGTCATTTTGCTGACCTGGCCATAACGGCAGCAGAGCGCGTTATAGAGAGGTCAGTAGACCCTTCTGTTCACAAGGACATAATAGCTAGCATCCTAGAGGAAAGTCCCCCTGTAAGTGGTGGGAAAACAGACTGAGCAAAAGCCAATGGCTAAAACATCTGTTCGCGTGAGAATAAAGCTTGG
>JASLXI010000212.1 GCA_030740415.1 Dehalococcoidia bacterium | reverse complement strand
GAGGAGAGCGGGACGGGTTCACGGCCCAAAGGTAAAGTCCTCCCTCTCCCTGATGCAGCCTTCCGGTAACCACGGGAGAGGATGACCACACATGCTGCGTGCGACCTGACCATACCAGCAGTCCAGCATAAAACTTTCTGGAGGATGGGCTGTCGTGGTGAAAGAAGCCATACCCTGGAAACGTACCGATTAGCAGGGTCTTTCCTTTGCCGTAGGTGTTCTCCACCACGGCGATGTCGCCGTCTTCGAACCATCCTGCGGCTTTGCCCCCCTGGAGCGTGTACTTCTGGATATACAGGCCACCATAGACAGAGTGCCCATTACCGCCTGTATTGAATCTCAGGCTGTCACGCAGATCAGGAGCGAATTCCACGTATGCCTGTGACGCCCCGAAGAGTTCGTCCAGACCGAAGTTGGGCTGAACAGTCCCGACCTTCCCCCGATCACCAAAGTAGGCCGGACATCCCTCAGAGATCAGGCTCCCTCCATTCTTCACCCATTGGACGAGCTTGCCGCAATGTGCCTCGCTCAACATGACGGGGAAGGGCAAGTAGAGCAGGTCGTATTCCTCAATATGGTCAATGTGTACCCAGTCCGCCTGGATGTTATTGTCGAAAAAGCCCTGGTATGCGCCGCGTGCCGACTCCGCGTAGAAGTCTGTATTCCCCTGTTGAGCGTAGCAGTGTAGCTGTGACTCGGGTGCAAAGACAATCCCGATATCCCCTTTGACCGGGCTGGACTTCCACAGGTCTTGCTGCTCGGGCGCGTTGGCCCACACCGCCATGGTGCTAGTCATCTCGGACCTTGGTGTACGGCTGCCGTCCATACCATAGGCCCCGAATGCGCCAAACAGCGGACCGTCCAGAAGGGGCCTCCATCTGGGGAACAGGAGCCCACGTCCGCCCGCGGCGAGGGTGATCAGGTTCCATAACCTGATGTCTTCCGGCATCGCTATCCTACCGTCTTCCAGCGGCCTTCCCACGACCTGGGGCTGCATCCATAGAGGTCCTGCCTGCGCCTCGGCATGCCAGAAAGGTTTTCCCCTGGAGCTGGCGCGGGTCAAGTCCACAGCGTGCCACTGTTTCCAAGGCTCGTCTCCCTTGCGAGACGCAATCCAGGTTAGGCCATATACCTCTACTTCCGAGGCCGCTCTCCAGTCGTCGGCACCCCCGGTTGCCATGCGATCAAGGGCAGCCGCTAATCCATGGGCGGCAACTATGTGGTCCTGGTCAACGCTGCGGATAGTCTCGACTCTCCATCTCATTAGCCTGTAGGCGTTATCAATCCTAAACTCAAGCCAGTCCAGGAAATCCGGGTATGGTCCGCCGTAGCTGGGGGGTTCGATGTCTTCCCAATGTGAATAGCTATTGCGATACCAGGCTTCTCCCAGGGTCTTGACGTCCCCGTACCTATCTTTGAGCCAGGCCCGAAATCTGTCCGCTGTGGCGGGACAATAGCAGACCTCCTCTCGAAAGTTACACTCATTCCAGATGTCGTATCCTGTCAGCGCGGGGTGGTGTTGGTAGCGGGACACCAGCTCTTGAAGAAATCGCCCAGCGATGTCTTTAACGTCCTCGTTATCCAGGCAAAGGCCGGGGAAGCCACCCGTGGCGGAGCTCCCGCTCATTTGGCTGCCTATCCTGGCCCCCTCAGCGGTCTCGAATCGTGCGTGTGAGTACTGCCGAAACGCCCATTCGGGAGCAGCGGTTATCATCTCGGCGATCATGGTCTTGAGACCGTTCTCCTGGGCCAGATCCAGCTGTCTGTCGTAGTCATCCCAGTCATATCTGCCTGGGGCAGTCTCGATGGCGGACCACATGAACCAGTGACGGAACATGTTCATGCCGTCTTCGGCAGCAACTCGGTAGTCCTCCTGCCAGTCTTGCCGGGGCGGGTTTGACTTCCGAAAGTACACGGCTCCATAGGGGAAGGCTGGCAGAAGTCCTATTGTTTCAGGGCGCACTTCATTTTCTCCGGTCCGGGCGCATCCGCTTGACGTCACCCAGTAGGATTTTGCGTGTATGACTCGGAATATCCCAGATGGAATCCAGTGCTTTCATAATCACACCGTCCTGAGACAGCACAGACTATTCGGGATTTCCCATTTCAGCTGGCCTCGGGCTTCGAGGGCAGCCCAAACGACATGGCGACACCATAAACCCACCTTTCCGTGCCCGTCAATTCCCTGTATCTCCAGCGTGAGATACGATTTCGGCCACGGGCCACCCTTCCGTCCCTCTCCATAGTGATTTCAGCCCACCACGAACTTCCTGAGCCTTGTCAGAGGCAACACTCCATGCTGATGCGCTACGGCAAACGCCGTATCCGCGGCATGCCAATCGCTGAGGACACACTGACAAATGCCAGAACGCTGCCGTTGATCAGCAGTGCCGCAGGTGCTCCCATCACGCCTGCGATTGCGCCCACGCTCATGTGGCCTACCGGGCCAAATCCGAGCCCGAATACCCAGGTGCCCATGGCCCGACCCCGCTGCTTGTTGGCGACGTTGTCTTGCATGAGAGTCTTGTATACGGTGTCGAGGCCCATGGCGCAGACATTGATGAAGGTCAGTACCGCCAGGGTAAAGAAGATGTTGGCGGTCAACGA
>JASLXI010000211.1:2252-2625 GCA_030740415.1 Dehalococcoidia bacterium | reverse complement strand
TCTACGGGCGTGATAACGTGGGAGCCATCAGAGGAATTGTGTGGCCAGTCCAGATGATCTTTAATGCCACGGGACCGTTCGTCGCTTCCATTGCCTTCGATGCCCTGGGGAGCTACACGCTGATCTTTTGGATCTTTGCAAGCCTGGTGATGGTCGCCAGCCTCCTGGTGTTCCTGGCAAGGCCTCCGAGCCAGCAGACGCTAGCGGCACAGCAAGCTCCTTCTCTGCTGCCCTAGTTATTCAGAGACCTGTCTCCGTCGCTCCTGAATCAGCGGTAGGGTCAAGACCAATATCGCTGAAAGTGCCGCCAGCAACAGAACACCCAAGGCCAAGGAGTCCGTAGCGTCTCGGAGAATACCAAGCAGGAACGGCC
>JASLXI010000211.1:0-2242 GCA_030740415.1 Dehalococcoidia bacterium | reverse complement strand
AACCCACCTATTTCCGCCGCGGCAAAGAAGACCCCACCGGCCGCGCCCATCCGCAGCGCCCCGACCCCTGGAGTCTCCATCAGTATCAGCGTCAGAACCGGCATCATCGGGACACGTACAATGCTTGATAGCATCAGACTGCATATCAGCGAGGCGTCGGTCAGTGTGGCAAGTCCGACGGTCGTGCCCGAAGCCAGAAGAAGCAGGACAATCATGGTCATGGCCCGGTAGCCGTGTCGCGCCATCGCAGGAATGACGAGCAGGCCAAAAGCGCCAGCCAGCGTAGAAGCCGCGGTCCAAAAACCAGCCTGGGACAATGTCATGTCTCGCTCCTGGAGTAGCGTGGGGAGCCAGTTGTTGAGCCCGTGATTCAACAAGAAGGTCGCCACGGCGAGGATAGCTATGATCTGGACATTCCGAATGCGCAGCAGGATTCGGAGCATCTGCATCAGAGACACGGGCTCGCTGTCCGCCTGCCCGGCATCTCCTGACGGGGTCTGTACATCCCGCGCGAAGGTCCACCACAACAGCACTATCACTAGGACCACTGCTCCGTAAACAAGGGAGATTCCGCGCCATGTCCCCGTCAGAGGCATCACCACGCTGGCTGCGGTAGCGAGAGCGATGGCAACTCCTGTCACCGGGCCTGTTGTGTATATTCCTGCCGCAAGGCCCCTTTCGTTTCCCTGAAACCACAGAGATACCACCTTTGGGGCCCCTACGGAGATGATGGGCCCACCAACACCGAAGAGCGCCACCGCCAAGAAGAGCGTCGGGAAGTCCCCAGCTACCCCCCTCAGCACCAGCGATAACCACACCACTAAGACGCCGATACCCAACGACCGACGCACTCCCAGCTTATCTATTAACACACCCAGGGGGTACGCGGTCACGATATAGACCAACTGCCAGGCCCCAAGCACCAGTCCCATCTGGCTGTAGGTCATATCCAGGTCATCGACGATTGGGCCAACCAGAGGAGCGATAGTCCCGGAAGTGATCCCAAAAGAGGCGTAAAGCAGCCACATCAGGCCCAGCATCAGCCAGCGTAAGGGACTCTTACTGGGGACAAAGGCGGAGGAATTCTCTGGTCTGTTCATAGTCGAAATGAGGGGCAGAGTGCTGCTATTCGCGACCCCAATACTCTATCAGACTTGCGTCTCATATCAAGCCAGAATCTCAAGCCGCAACCCGTCGCGTATGCAGAATGGTATTGCCACTGCTAAGGGACATGGAAGATACTAGTAGTGCAGAGAAGAGAGAGTTTAACTCATTAGGAATTAAACCCATAGGTTCAGGAGAGCTTCATGACAGTTCGACTTATAGTAAACATAGAGGCGGTGACAGGCAAGCGAGAGGAGCTAGCAGCCACGTTCGCTTCTCTGTGCCCCAGCGTGAGAGAGGAGCCGGGTTGCCAGCAATACGAACTCTACCAGAGCACCGAACGGCCGGACCACTTTGTGCTGTTGGAACGATGGTTCGACCAGGATGCGCTGACAGTACACGGCCAGCTGCTGCGGGAGCGGGGTATAGATCTGTCTTCACTTCGCGCGGGCCCTCCTGAAGTAGAGCGATACACGGAATAGATTGCTTACAACGCTATTGGAGGTCTAAACGTGAGTAACAACCACAATACCCTCACTCCAGAGGAGCGATTTGTCATCGAGGAGAAGGGAACGGAAAGGCCGTTCTCCGGGAAGTACGACGACTTTTATGAGATAGGTACATATATTTGCCGCCGATGCAACTCTGAACTGTATCGGTCAAGTGACAAGTTCGACGCCCTTTGCGGCTGGCCCGCCTTCGATGACGAGATACCAGGGGCTGTAAGGCGTTTGCCCGACCCCGATGGCATGCGCATAGAGATCGAGTGTATCAATTGCGGCGGCCACCTGGGCCACGTCTTCCTTGGTGAGTACCTTACCCAGAAGAACACGCGCCACTGCGTAAATTCCCTTTCGATTAGGTTCGTCGCGGTGGACAAGGGCTAGAGAGCGCTGTCTGACAAGACTATCAGGTCACTACGTTTGTAGCTAGACCCTGCTGCCAGTCACGGATGTTCTGTATGGCTATCATTAGCCCCGTTCGATTGGCCTCTGGTGTATTGGCGGCGTTGTGAGGCGACATCACTACACTATCGAGGACCTTGAGAGGATGATCCGAGGGCAATGGCTCTGTAGAGAAAACGTCCAGCCCGGCTCCTCCAATACGACCTTTTTGCAGAGCATCCACTAGGGCCTCC
>JASLXI010000210.1 GCA_030740415.1 Dehalococcoidia bacterium | reverse complement strand
CCCTCAAGGTGGTGAGCCTTGTCTAAAAGACCTCTGTAGGTCTCGTCTACTTCGTAGATCCCCTTGAGTTCAGGACTGGCCTCCAGAGCCTCGTCAAGGGAGTGGACTCTGAGTGGGATCAGTCTGGCGACCCTGTCGACATCGGCGTAGGTCATCCCAAGGGCGCGGCCAGTGTCACGAATGGCCGCCTTGGCTCCCAGGGTGCCGAAGGTGATGATCTGGGCTACGTGGTCTCCACCGTACTTGCGCCGTACGTAAGCTATTACCTCTTCCCTTCGGTCATCTTGGAAGTCCATGTCTACATCCGGCATTTCCCGTCGCTCCAGGTTCAAGAAGCGTTCAAAGACCAGGCGGTGTTCAAGCGGGTCTACGTCTGTGACTCCCAGGCAGTAGAGCACGAGGCTGGCGGCGGCGCTGCCCCGGACGCCAAAGAGGATGTTGTTCTCACGGGTGAATGTAGCTATATCCCATACCACCAGCATGTAGTTGTCGAACTGGGTCTTCTTAATGACATCCAGTTCGTAAGCCAGGCGTTGTTGTGCCTCTGGCGATGGGTCTCCATAACGCTCTTTCAGACCCTCGTAGCAGAGGTTGGTCAGGTACTCTCCCGCGCTCAGATGGTCGGGCGGTTTGTATTCGGGAAGGCGTATTTGGCTGAAGTCCAGATCCAGTTCACACATATCGGCTATCAACTCTGTCGCGGCGATGGCCTGGGGAATATCGGAGAACAGTTCCTCCATTTCTTTGTGGCTCTTGAGGTAATAGGAGTCATCGGACATCTTGAGCCGCTTGTCGTCCTGGATGTTTGTGTTTGTATGGATGCAGACTAGAATGTCTTGGAATGGGGCATCCTCCCGATGAGTGTAATGGCAGTCGTTGGTTGCCACCAGTGGTAGGCCAGTTTCCTTACTCAATGCCAAGAGGGCCTCGTTGAGCCTGTCTAGGCTCGGAATATTCTCATGACGCTGAATTTCCAGGAAGAATTCACCAAAGGTATCCCGATACCATAAGGCGGCATCCTTAGCTTCTTTGGTGCGCCCCTCTAGGAGCAGACGTGGGATCTCAGCGGTGAGGCAGCCCGAGAGGGCTATCAGTCCTCTACTATGCTCGCGTAGGATCTCTCTGTCGACGCGGGGCTTGTAATAGAAACCCTCCAGGTGTGCTTTGGAAGATAGCTGAATCAGGTTGCGGTACCCATCCATATTCTGTGCCAATAGCAGGAGGTGGTAAGGACTCTTGTCTGCAGGCGTTCTGCTATGACGGCTCTCTTGGGCGAGGTAAGTTTCCAGGCCAATAATTGGCTTTATGCCCGCCTCTTTGCACTCTGTATAGAACTCTATGGCGCCGTAAAGCCCACCGTGATCGGTGATGGCCAGGGCCTCCATTCCCAACTCCAGAGCGCGCTGCACCATCGGTCCAATTCGGCTCAGGCCGTCCAGGAGACTATATTCAGTGTGATTATGGAGATGTGTAAACAATAGCGATTCCAGGGAATACTCCCGAAATTATAGCACCCAATAAGTTTTGGAACACAAGATGTTGTGGTGAATTTTTCTACAAATTTGATTCAACTTTCCTCAGGCTCACCTCTAGTTCGCCACGTGAAGAGGGAGGTCGACCTCTCCCTATAGGCAAAAGAATAGCTCTGGATTATCTCAGGAGAGCCTCGGATGTGGTCTAGACGGGGGTGGGGCAGACCTTGGTAGCGTCGGATCTCTCGGACCTAGCCTATCTTCCCTTGTAAAACGGGGGACGTTTCTCCAGGAAAGAGTGGATCGCTTCTAACGCATCCTCGCTGTTTTCCAGCAGGGCGTTTGCTTTGCTCTCCATCTTCAGTATGCTCTGTAGATCTTCATCGTACTCATAGAGGAGTTGCTTTGTGGAGCGGACGCAAAGAGGGGGGTTAGAAGCAATACCTTTAGCTAGAATCATAGCTTCTTCCATCAGTTTGTTTGCGGGGACTGTTCGGTTCACCAACCCCTTTTCAGAGGCCCAGTGAGCATTGTAAATGTTACCGGTCAGGGCCATCTCCATGGCAATGCCAGGTCCTACCAGCCGCGACAGCGAATAGGATGCTCCAGCATCCGGGACCAGCGAGCGCTTGACGAAAATGCATGAGAAGCTTGCTTCCTCAGAAGCGATACGAATGTCGCTTGCAAGGGCAATCGCTAGCCCTGCTCCTGCGGCCACGCCGTTTACAGCGGCGATAATCGGCTGGCGATTAGTACGGATGTGGGAGCTCAGGGCGGTGATGTCGGTCTCTGGGGCTGTGGGTGAAGGAGGCTGGTCACTCCCTAGTAGCTCGTTGACGTCTGCCCCAGAGCAAAACCCGCGGCCCGTGCCGGTTAATATCACAGAGCGGAGGTCATCGTCGTTGGATAGCTCATCAAGGGCCGCATGAAGTTCTGCTGCCATCCGTGAGTTTAGAGCGTTCAACTTCCCCGGCCGGTCTAGCGTAATAGTTGCTATATGGTCGCTGCGCTCTAGCTTCAGCAGCTCATAATGCCGAACGGCCATGTTGGCGTACCTCCTCCGGAAGTAGACAGCCTCCGTCCGCTTGAGAAAAAAGAAGATCAGAACCAGCGCGACCTAACAAGCCTAAACTGGACGAAGAATACCTTCTACGTCCAGTAGATAGCCACAAAACCACCGACTAGTCCC
>JASLXI010000020.1:275-8969 GCA_030740415.1 Dehalococcoidia bacterium | reverse complement strand
GTTTCAGCCAGGTATCCATAGCTGCAGCCTCAATGGCGTTGGAAGACTCTGGCCTGGACATGGGTCTGGAAGACCGGGAAAGAGTGGGAGTTTTGCTGGGCAATGGGGCCGGCGGTCTGCCAACCACCCAGGATGCCTGCAGTGACATGACCACCAAAGGAGGCATGAAGATAAATCCCTTCTTCATTCCCATGATGCTGCCCAACATGGCGGCAGCGAATGTTGCCCGGGTATTCGGGGCAAAAGGATACAACTCCACGGTTGTCACAGCCTGCGCGGCCTCCAACCAGGCCCTCGGCGAAGCCGCCGAGGCCATACGGCGCGGAGCCGTTGATGTAGTCTTGGCCGGAGGGTCCGAAGCGAGTATAAGCGAAATCGGGCTATCCGGCTTCTGCATCCTCAAGGCACTCAGCACTCACAACAAGGAACCCGACAAAGCCAGCCGCCCCTTCGATTCCCAGAGGGATGGCTTTGTGCCCGCGGAGGGAGCAGCCATCCTGATCCTGGAAAATTTGGAGCACGCAATCAACCGCAAGGCCCCCATCCTGGCCGAACTCGTGGGGTATGGGGCATCTTCCGACGCATTCCACCCAGTGCAGCCCGACGAGACCGGGGAAGGGGCAGGCAGGGCAATGAGTTGGGCGCTGATCGACGCAGGGATAACCCCGAGAGATGTGGACTACATCAACGCCCACGGCACATCTACCCCCCTGAATGACGCTATCGAGACCAAGGCCATCAAGAGTGTGTTTGGGGCAAGCGCATATAGGGTGCCTATAAGCTCTACCAAGTCCATGACAGGGCACGCTCTGGGAGGCGCGGGGGCATTGGAAGCCGTTGCCTGTGTCAAGACCATCCAGGAAGGGATCATCCACCCCACAGTGAACCAGGAAAACCCCGACCCTGCCTGCGACCTAGACTACGTGCCCAACGTAGCACGACGTCAGAATGTGGACGTTGTCCTGTCCAATAGCTTCGGGTTTGGCGGGCAGAACACCTGTATTGTACTACGGCGTTTCGTGAAGTAGGGGGCAATCTACTTTTCCAAGGCAACCTTGGTCGAGGCCACCAGCGCATCTTCCTCACCAGGGAGCACGGTACGAGGGTCTATCACAACCCGGTCTTCCTCTATCCGAGCGATCACGGGCACCTCCGCATGCCGCAGGCGGCCAGCAAGGCCCTGAGCGCCCCCGGGCAGGTCGTCCGCCACCAGGGCCAGAAGCCACGTTGGTAGGGTCTCGCCTGGCAGACTGCCCCCTCCAATTGTGGACTGACCAAGCACCACCAGTGCCTTGCCGCCCAAGGTCTTCTGCCATCGATGAACTGTAGGCTCTAGTTCTTCTTTGGACATGGCGACCATCCTCCACACTGGGATTTTCCCCAAGGCCTCTCCTCTCAGGTAATGCAACAGAGTGGTAGTAAGAGCGGCCAGACTCAGCTTGTCTATGCGCACTGCCCTGGCCAGGGGATGCCTGGCCAACAACGACACCATATTTCTCTTCCCCACAATTATCCCAGCCTGGGGGCCTCCCAGGAGTTTGTCTCCCGAAAAGAAAGCCAGGTCTACCCCCGCTGCAATGCTCTCTTGGACCGTAGGCTCGTGGGCCAGGCCAAACTGGGTTGTCTCCACAAGACAACCACTCCCCAGGTCGTGAAGCACCGGTATATGGCGACGTGCCCCTAGCCCTACGAGTTCCCTCAGCGTAGTGTCGTGGGTGAAGCCACTGATAAGGAAGTTGCTGGAGTGGACCTTGAGGAGCGCTCCCGTGTCGGGCTTGATGGCCTCTTCATAGTCGGCCAGGTACGTGCGATTGGTAGTCCCAACCTCCCTTAAAGTGGCACCACTCTCCCTCAGAACATCCGGTATGCGGAAGCCGCCTCCGATCTCCACGGCCTCACCTCTGGACACAATGGCTTCCTTTTCACTGGCGGTCGCCGAGAGGCCCAGCAACACAGCTGAAGCGTTGTTATTCACCACCAGGGCTGCCTCGGCCCCAGTCAGTTGACACAGAATGCTCTCAATGTGTGCCTGCCGGGAACCCCTCACACCATCCTCCAGATCCAACTCAAGATTGGTGTATCCCCTTGCCACGTGAAGAATGGCCTCCGTGGCCTCGAGGCTCAGTGGAGAGCGCCCCATGTTGGTGTGAAGTATTACGCCCGTCGCATTGATCAGGGGTCTAGGCCAAGGACTCCAAAGGGAGGCAGCCCGGATCGTCACGCCTTCAACCAGTTCATCAAGGGAGGGGTGGTCTCCACCCTTCGGTATCCCCTGCCTAACTTCCTCCAGATGCCAGCGCACCAGATAGACGACGGCTTCGTGGGAGTATTCATCAATGAGCCTGGATACGCGCTTATCCGACAGGAATTTCTCTACACTGGGTATGTTTCGATAACTGGTAGACATCGATAGCTTGCTTCCTGGGTTCGACCCATTCTGATATGCCAAAGCTTCTGTGACCTCGCGGGTACAGGGCTTCGCCTTGCCTGCTAGCCTCGGGCAGGGACTCGTTGCTTACTCGGGGCCTCTTTGGCCAGAGCCGATAGCTCCGCGGGGGTGAAGAAGGTACGTCGTTGGTCCACCAGTACATCGTGTTCGCTATCGTACGTGCCGTCGTAGGCCTCTTGAATCTTGTCGTATATGTATTTGACCACTCTGCTGGTGGTGGTGTACCTACCCTGCTGGCCAGTCTCCACCTTTATCTGTTGATTGAGCACGGCGACGATGCCGTCCATACCCGAGAGAGCACCGATGACGCTGTGCTCTTCGGCCTCTTCCCCGACAACTGAGGCATCGAACGCAAGGTAGATAGTCCCACCCTCGGCCTGCTCTCCACGACTCATCCCCGTCTGATGGAGACCGGCCTGAGTGCTGAAGACATCTCCGATAATGGGCTGTTTCGGTGGTATTTCGATTACCTCCCGAGTCAGCAGGTCTCGAATCTGGCTCAGAGTCTTCAGATTAAAGCCAGGATCTCCGTACATGCGTATGTAGGCTGCCACCATCTGCTCCAAGGAAGTGTTGCCGGTCCTCTCACCCAACCCTGCAAAAGCCACGTTGACCCGCTTACACCCGTAGCGGTAGGCAGCGATGCTATTGGCAGTGGCCAGGCCGAAGTCGTTGTGACCATGGAACTCCAACTCCGCCCCCGTCTCCTGTACAAGAGTGGAGATGAGCTTGGGTATTCCCACAGGTAACGGCGCGTAGGGATCGGGGGAGCCCCACCCAATGGTGTCGCAAATACGAAACTTAGCCCATCCATTTGTCTCTTTCAGCACCCATTGCATAAAGGGTATGACAAAGCCGTAAATGTCGGCTTTAGTGGTGTCTTCAAGGTGAATGCGGGGACGAATGCCGTACTCGCAAGCGGTCATGATGGGGACAAGGTATCGCTCCGCTGCCTTCGCCTTGCTGGGATGTCCCAGCTTATCGAAGATGTGATGGTCGGAACTGGAGGCGAGCATCCCCGTTTCCTTTATCCTGCCCTGGGACACATCTACCAACATCTTGATGTCCTTGGGAAGCGCCCTGGTCCAGGTGGTTACCTGGGGAAACTCGTATCCCTTGTCCAGGAGCTTGTCCAGCGCCCACAGGTCCCGCTTCTGATATATGAAAACCTCCACCTGCTCTATGCATCCTGTGCCGTTGTCGAGCTCGTGGAGAAGGTCGTAGTACTTGAGACGGGCCTCCACCGGGAAAAGAGCGAAGTGCGGGTCCTGCGCCCCGTCCCTCATCGTGGTATCGGTGATGAGCTTCGGATGGAGTTTTTCTGTCTCAGGGGGGATAACTGCCTGTTCAGCATCCAAAACCAAGGGGGGAAATTGGCCCTGATAGTTATAGTACAGCTTCTCCGGGTTGATTTGATACTCCGCCATAATACCGCCTCCTTTAATGTGAGCCTTTAGCTCCTAACCACTTGGACTAGACCACTATCCTTGTTGGATTAAGATAGCTATGAGCTTGCCTAAATGCTCTTCTTGTGCTTTTATGCGGCCTTCAACCCATTGCCGCTCGTCCTCCACCCTGCGTCCATTTTCTACCCAGGGCAAGCAACCGCCCAGATGCTCTCGCTTGGAGCGCACAAGAGTAAATATGTCTTCTGCATCGACCATCGTGGGCCAGCGAAGCAGAATATCATCGTCTACCTTAATCTCCGCCACTACATGGTCTCCTTTGAACCCATGGGTATTGTGAATTTGGCGGCAGCTTTACGGGTGCAGGGCTTCGCCCTGTTAGTCTTCCTCCAGCGTGGAGGTATCGCCTTCCGGCAGCCCCAGCTCCCTGGCCTTGAGCAGACGACGCATTATCTTGCCGCTGCGGGTCTTTGGCAACGAGTCAATAAACTCGATCTCCCGGGGCGCCACCCCAGCCGCGAGTTTCTGTCGCACGAAGCCCATAATCTCGTTTCGAAGTCGGTCTGTGGGCTCTTGACCGTCGTGGAGAGCCACAAAGGCCTTCACTATTTCGAAGGCCACTGGGTCGGGTTTGCCGATGACCCCCGCTTCGGCCACAGCTGGGTGCTCAAGGAGCGCGCTCTCCACTTCGAAGGGCCCAACCAGATGGCCGGCTGTGTTTATAACGTCGTCGGCGCGTCCTACAAACCAGAAGTAGCCGTCTGCATCCATCCGGGCGCGGTCGCCCGTCACGTACCATCCGTTCTTGAACTTGGAGTCGTACATCTCTTGGTTGCGCCAGTAGGTTCGGAACATGGAAGGCCACCCGGGTCGGACAGCCAGGTCTCCTTCCTCGCCCGGTGTTACCTCATTCCCGGACTCATCCACAATGGCCACTTTGACGCCTGGTATGGGACGTCCCATGGAGCCGGGACGTATGTCCTGGACGGGATAGTTGGCGATGAGAATTGCTCCCGTCTCCGTCTGCCACCAATTGTCGTGGAAGGCCAGACCGATGGCCCTGAGACCCCACATTACCGCCTCCGGGTTAAGGGGCTCCCCCACCGAACACAAATATCGCAGGCTAGAGAGATTGTACCGTTTGGGTACGTCGTCTCCCGCCTTCATAAGCATTCGGATTGCAGTGGGGGCGGTGTACCAGACCGTGACGCCGTATTTCTGAATCACCTGGTACCAGGCGCTAGCTCGAAAACCTCCTTCATATATAACCTGGCTGACTCCGTTGGTCCATGGAGCCGACATTCCATAGGAGGTGCCTGTGACCCATCCCGGGTCGGCAGTGCACCAGTAGATGTCATCGTCGTGGAGGTCCAGGGCCCACCTTCCCGTTGCCATGTGCTGCAACGCCGCCAGGTGTGCATGGGCGGCCCCCTTGGGCTTCCCGGTGGTACCTGAGGTGTAGTGCATGATAGAGAAGTCCTCCTCCGTAGTGGGCACAATCTGGAAGTCCGACGACGCGGAGGCCATCTCCTTCTCGTAGCTTGTGTCCTCAGCAGCAAGGGGTTCCTGCGAGCGATTGTTCTTGTTAACCACCATCACGTGCTTCAGGTCTGGCAGGTCCTTGAGAATATCGCTTACGCGGTTCCTCAAGTCTGGCGTGACGATGAGCACCTTGGCCCCGCTATCCAGGAGACGGTCCTTCACCGGATCCGGTCCGAAGGCGGAGAAAAGAGGCCCAGCGATCGCCCCAGATTTCAATATACCGAAGAATGCCACATACAACTCTGGGATGCGTCCCATGAAGATAAACACCCTATCACCCTTCTCAACCCCCAGTCCCCTAAGGACGTTGGCAAACTTATCGGTAAGCTCCTTCATCTGGGCAAAGGTGTACGTCTCCTCCTCGCCTCCAGTTCCCTCCCAGTACATAGCCACCCTGTCTGCGCGCCGGCCCATGGCATGTCGGTCTATAGCCTCGTGGGCCAAGTTCAAGCCCCCGCCTGGCAGACCGTCCAACTCCCTCCTTAACTGTTCCCAGGAGAAGTTCTTGACGAGACTGTCGTACTCGTCCAGGTTGGGGCGTACGTTGATCTCTTCCAGCTTGGGCTTGGCGATCACGGGGTAGTCCATGGTGCCTCCTTACTTTGGAAGACGGGACCTTTTGAATTGCGGAGCGGGTACATCTTAGCCTAAAGTCCGCAAGAGACACAATCCCTGGCAAGGGTGCAATACCGTTTGCCACAGCCAAGCCCAATGCTACAATGAGAAACAGTGAAGCTAAACCCACCCCTTCAAGATGGTATCTTTTTAGACAGGCCAAACCGCTTCGCCGCGCTGGTGGAAGTGGATGGCGCAGCCACGATGGTGCACGTACCCAACTCAGGCCGTATGAAAGACCTGCTACGAAAGGGCACTAGAGTATTGTTGATTACCAGGGCCAGTCCTGGTCGCAAGACCACTTATGACATGTCCTTAGTAGACCTGGGTAACACCCTGGTTTCCACCGATGCCAGGATGCCTTCCACATTGGTTGATGAAACCTTTGCCGGAGGCCAGCCCGACCAGTTCTCACAGTACACCTGGTCACGCAGGGAGGTCACTTTCTCGCACAGTCGTTTGGACATGGTAATGGGCACCAGCGGTGTGTGCTATTTTGAGATGAAATTGGTGACCCTAGTTGAGGATGGTATTGGCTTTTTCCCCGGCGCTCCAACCTCTCGGGGCGCACGCCACATGGACGCCCTAGCTCAGGCCGTAGAACAAGGACACCGGGCAGTTGTCGTATTTGTGGAGAACGCCCATGCCTTTAGTCCCAACGACGAGGCCGGCCCCGTATTCGGCAAAGCACTACGTGAGACCAAAGTCGTCGGGGTAGAAGCCTACGCGTACAGCTGCCACGTATCTCCGGAAGAGATCGTTTTGGAAAAGCAGCTTCCCATGAACATTCCTGACAACCCATGATAGACAATGCGACAGTGCCAGCACCCCTAGACAGAAAGTTACTGGATATCTACGACTGGCTGTTGCGCAGGTACGGCCCACAGTACTGGTGGCCCGGCGACGGGGCCTTCGAGGTCATTGTCGGGGCTATTCTCACGCAGGCGACGTCTTGGGGCGGCGTCGACAAAGCCTTGATCAACCTGAAGGTCCGAGGCCTCCTGGAACCAGCGGCGCTGAGGATAGTGGACCAGGAGGAGTTGGCTAGTCTAATAAAGCCCTCGGTCTATTTCAATGTCAAAGCCCAGAAGCTGAAAGCGTTCGTCCAATACCTGTGGGAGCACTACAACGATGACCTCGGAGCTCTGCTGAAGAGAGAATCACACCAACTGCGCCAAGAGCTGCTATCGGTCTACGGCATAGGCGAAGAGACTGCAGACGATATATTGCTGTATGCCGCAGGCAAGCCCATCTTCGTGATCGATGCCTATACCAGGCGTATTCTCAGCAGACTAGGCTTTGCCTCCACCCAGGATACTTACGGCTCATATCAGACTATCTTCATGAATAACCTGCCCCACGATACCAGCCTCTTCAATGAGTACCACGCCCTGCTTGACCGCCACGCCGCAGAGACTTGTCTAAAGAAAAAACCCGTGTGTGGAGAGTGCTGTCTTCTGGATATATGCCCTACCGGTGCAGGCGTTATCGCGGGAGAATGATGTCCCTGAAAGTGCCTTGGCACTCCAAAGCCGATGGTTTATAGTGGGGCTGTAAGTGTGTTGATTCCTGTAACAATACATCCCCTCAGACCTAGGCGGCGAGGAGGAGGACAGTAGATGGACTTCCTGGGTATAGGCTCTACCGAGTTTCTGGTCATCGCGCTCGTGGCCTTCTTGTTCCTCGGCCCTAGGCGGATGGCAGGAGTGGCGCGTTCTTTGGGCAGGATAGTACAGGAGGTAAGGCATACCGCCAGCGATCTTCCCAGCCTGATGGCCCTCGATGAACCCCTTGACCAGCCTCCCAAAAGCCAACCCAAGGACACAAAGCAAGAGCCAGAAAGCGATACCCAGGAAAAGGAATCTAGTGAAGGATAAAGAGACCTCTCTAGGTGGTCATCTAAATGAGCTGAGACGTAGGCTCATCATATCTGTGGTTGTCCTCGTGGTGACTACGTCAATAGCCTTTGTCTTCCACCCTGCAATCTTCGGTCTGCTGATGGGGCCCGCACAGGGTTTCGAGTCTCTGCGAGACCAGACGCTCATTTTCACCCAGGTAACAGAGATGATCGGCATTACCATGAAAGTCTCCCTAATGGGTGGACTGATCCTGGCTCTCCCCATCATCCTGTACCAGATAGTCATGTTCGTGGCCCCGGGCCTAACGCCGAGGGAGAAGCACTACCTCTTTGCCCTTCTCCCTGGAGTCATGATCTCCTTTGTCGCAGGTGCGACCTTCGGGTATCTTATTCTGCTTCCTCCAGCCCTGCGTTTCCTGCTGACCTTTGGCTCCGACATTGCCACTCCTATGATAAGAGTTGGGAACTACATCAACTTGGTGGTGACACTGCTGTTCTGGCTTGGAGTATCCTTCCAGACACCCCTTGTCATGTTCTTCTTGAGCAAGATCAGGATTGTTACACCCAGGGCCTTGGCCAAGCAGCGTCGCTTTGCCGTGGTGGTAGCCTTCGTCCTCGGCGCACTCATCACTCCAACCTTCGACCCTGTCAATCAAAGCCTTGTTGCACTGCCCATAATCCTCCTTTATGAGCTGGGAATCTGGCTGGCGAAGTTGGCACGCTTGGGGCAGAAGAAAGCATTGCTGGAAACAGTGCCTTCTGAATCATCCCAAAACTAGGAAACCCTAGAAGCCGAGGCCCCGTCTGAAGACGGGGCCTCGGCT
>JASLXI010000020.1:0-265 GCA_030740415.1 Dehalococcoidia bacterium | reverse complement strand
GGAAGGACTACACCTTCTCCTTGCGCTTTCTTCTACCCGGCTTGGGCTCAGCTTCAGGCTCATCCTCCATAGCATCGCCTACAAGTTCACCAGACTGGCCTTTGCGGAACTCCCGAATGCCCTTACCTAAAGCGCCGCCTATCTCTCCTAGCCGTCCCACACCAAAGATGATGATGATGATGACGAGAATAATTATGAGCTCTGTGGGTCCAATTCTGGGCATGTCCCTTACCTCCTCCCAGGCTTCCCTTCTTTCGATTTCATA
>JASLXI010000209.1 GCA_030740415.1 Dehalococcoidia bacterium | reverse complement strand
GGTTTCACGGCTGGAAAGCTCCAGCGTATGACGGGCTTCTGGCTGGTCCCCGGCTTCTGCACCGAGTACATGGACGCGTACATCGCTACAGACCTGAGCCGAAGCGTCCTCGCGCCCGACTATGACGAGAATATAGAGGTTGTGCCGGTGTCCCTGACCCGAATACCGGACCTGATTCGCTCCGGAGAAATCGAAGATGCCAAGTCTATAGCAGCTCTTCTCATGGCGGTCCACATCTACGGTGATTCATTGTAAATTCTATCACTATCTGATATATTTTACACAGCCCTACGACGACGGCTAAGGAGAGTGCCCCTATGCCTTTTGTGGTTGAAGAGCAGGTTTTCAAATACGATGTCGTGGTCTTGGGTGGAGGTCTGGCGGGGATGCGCGCTGCTTTAGAGGCGGCCCGCGGCGGGGCGAATGTTGCCGTGATCTCCAAGGTATATCCGACCCGTAGCCATTCGGTGGCCGCTCAGGGGGGCATCAATGCGGCTCTCGGTCAAAGCGACTCCTGGACCGACCACGCCTTTGACACGATAAAAGGCAGTGATTATCTGGCCGACCAGGACGCTGCTGCGACACTCTGCCACGATGCACCGGGAGATATCCTTGAGCTGGAGCATATGGGAGTGATTTTCAACCGTACCGAGAACGGGCAACTGGCTCAGCGTCCCTTCGGCGGTGCAGGATTCCCACGCACGTGCTTTGTTGCCGACATCACTGGTCATGCCATTCTCCACGTTATCTGGGAACAGCTGACAAAAAGCAGAATCACCTCCCACGAGGAGTGGTTTGCTACATCCCTCATAGTTGAGGGCGGTCAGTGCCGGGGACTGGTGGCCCTGGACATGAAGACCGGCAAGCTCCATACATTGGAGGCGAAGGCTGTGATCCTGGCCACCGGAGGGCTGGGTCGTGTATACGAGCCATCCACCAACGGCCTTATCTGCACTGGAGACGGCATGGCCTTGGCCTATAGGGCCGGGGCCGCGCTGATGGATATGGAGTTTACCCAGTTCCATCCCACTACTCTATTTCCAAGTGGAGTCCTTATTACCGAAGGAGCACGGGGAGAGGGAGCCCATTTACTCAACTCCCTAGGCGAGCGGTTCATGTCTACCTATGCTCCTGAGAGACTAGAACTAGCATCTAGGGATGTCGTATCCCGTGCAGAACAGACCGAGATAGAAGCCGGAAGAGGTGAAAACGGGTGTACCATGCTGGACCTACGTCACCTGGGCAAGGACCTCATATTTACCAAGCTCTATCAGATATATGAATTGGCCCGGGACCTCGCAGGGGTGGATATGCTGACGGAAACCGTCCCCATCCGCCCTGGGATGCACTACCAGATGGGTGGCGTGAGGACCGATGTGGATGGTCGTACCACTTTGCCCGGGCTTTACGCGGCGGGGGAGTGTGCATGCGTCTCTGTTCATGGTGCTAACCGCCTGGGTGGCAACTCTCTGCTGGAAACCGTCGTGTTTGGGCGCCGGGCTGGTAAAGCCGCTGCCGAAGGGGTGCAGGGGGAGGCCTTCGTTAACCTGTCCACCGCTTCAGCGCGAGACCAGGGCAATCGAATCGACTCCCTTCTTGAGCGTGCCGACCAGGGATTGAGGGCCGCAGCTCTGCGCAAGGAAATGGGGATTAGTATGAGGGAGCAAGTAGGCATCTTCCGTGACGAAGCAAGACTGCATCAGGGCCTTGGGGAGTTGCAGAATCTGAAAGAACGTTACCAGCAGGTATCAGTACAGAACCAGGGTAGCGTATTCAATACCGACCTTATCTCTGTGTTGGAGTTGGGCAATCTGCTTGACCTAGCCGAGAGTATGGTGGTTGGCAGTCTCGCCCGGCACGAGAGTAGGGGAGCCCATGCAAGACGGGACTTCCCTGAACGGGACGATGAGAACTGGCTCAAACACACCCTGGCTTTCTACACCCCGGGCGGGCCGCGTTTGGACTATGCGCCTGTGACCATAACCGACTGGCAGCCCCAAGTGAGGTCATACTAGGGGTGAGTCAGCTGATTTGTCGCCCATATCCCTCAAATCGCCTGTTCTGTTTCACTCTAAAGTCTGGGCGAGACGAGGGAAATAGGGGTCTTCATCCCAGTGAAAACGTGGCCCAGAAGTGCACTTGTGGGCAGGCAGCCGCTCATCCAGGAGGATATGTATGGAAGTAAGTCTGAATGTCAAGCGTTTTGATCCAGAATCAAATGCCCAGGGACCCCATTTCCAGGAGTACAACTTGGATGTGGAGGAATATTTTACCGTCTTAGATGCCCTCATCAAAGTACGAGAGGAAATGGACGGCAGCCTCGCCCTTCGCTGCTCCTGTCGTGCCTCTATCTGCGGCTCGTGCTCCATGCGCGTCAACGGCCATGCCAAGCTGGTCTGCAAGACCAAAGTTAGGGACGTGGTCAACCATGACCACCGGGTAACGGTGGAGCCTATGAATAACCTGCCGGTGGTCAAGGACCTTGTTACGGACATGGAGCCCTTCTGGGATAAGGTGCGGGCTATTCAGCCCTGGCTTCAGCCCTACGGCACGGTGCCAGAGAAGGAGTACATTGCTCCCAACGAGACTATGCTGCATCTCGCCGGAGTGATGAGTTGCATAATGTGCGGGGCATGTGTCTCCGACTGCACCGCCCTAGAGGTA
>JASLXI010000208.1 GCA_030740415.1 Dehalococcoidia bacterium | reverse complement strand
CAGCATTGGTCTGTCTCGGGGAATCATCGGGTCGGACATGTTCGGTGTAGCCATTCTGATGACCGTGGTAACTACCCTTCTAGCGCCGATAATCCTGGTCCCGGCCTTTGCGAAGGGTGGTTCTGGGCGAAAGGAAGACTCTTCCTAAAGCCTCGATTCTCTTATTGCCAATAAGAGAGGCCACTGCTATATTTACCCAAACAAGTTGGCTAGAAGGCACAGCTCTTCACAATCATCTCATCGCTTCCTGAAATGAAACGACGCCTGAGGGCATGGAGAATAGCTGATAGCAAGGCCCCTGTAGCTCAGAGGATAGAGCACTGGCCTCCGAAGCCAGGTGCGTGGGTTCGAGTCCCGCCAGGGGCACCACAGACACCTCTACACTGTATTTGATCATCATATAGGCGGTAATTAAGGACCGGAATTCAATGGAACTTGGTTCGGGAGCATTAGCAGCTCTAGTGCTTGGCCTTCTGCTAGGCCTAAAGCACGCTACCGATGCCGATCATGTGGTGGCTGTATCCACTATCGTCAGCGAGTACCGCAATGCGTGGCGCGGTCTGTGGATTGGAGTGTCCTGGGGGCTGGGACACTCCACACCCCTTCTCTTTGCCGGTATCACTATACTCCTAGTCAAGGAGCCTGCTGCCCAATTGTACGAGGACTACGCTCCATACCTGGAATTTGGAGTAGGGATCATGCTGGTACTGCTGGGGTTGCAGGTCTTTTGGAATTTCCATCACCGCCGTATCCACGTCCATGAACACCACCATGAGGATGACCCACACAGACATCTCCACACCCATGAATTAACAACAGCACTAGAGAGCCACCACGGTTTTTTCCAGCCTGGCAAACCCTTCTTCCGACTGAAATCGTACGTAGTCGGCGTTGTTCACGGATTGGCTGGAAGCGCTGCAGTGATGCTGGTCGTTCTCACCACGGAAGCGGTATCGTCATTCGTGATTGGACTCTTCTACATACTCTTATTTGGGGTTGGCACCGCTCTATCCATGGGAGCCATAACGCTTCTCATGGGCATACCCTTTTCCGTATCCGGTCGATTCGAACGCGTAAACCGGATTATTGCGGGCGTGGCAGGAGTAGCCAGCATCACTTTTGGACTGTTCCTCATGTACGAACTTGCTATTGTTGAGGGATTGTAATCGAAGCTGCGATGCTCCTCAGAGGCCAAAGAAGTCCTGAATAACAAGTCCGGAGAGTCATTGACGGTACCAGGGGCTCTGGATATACTTGCCTCTGGTATCCTCAAACGGTGGATGGGGATGCACCATCAAATGGCGATTGCGATAAAGCATGCAAGGCTTCGAGGAGTGCGCATTCTGCATGTGCCACTCGCGAGCTTGCTGTTTGTCGGCAAATCCTTCCGATACGAGGAATAGATGAAGGTAGGAATTCCTAAGGAGATCGCTACGGGCGAGAGGCGAGTGGCTCTGGTTCCTGATACGGTTGCTAGGCTCGTAGCCTCTGGTTCGGAAGTGTCGGTAGAATCTGGGGCGGGGACGGAGGCCAATTTTACCGATGACATGTACAAAGAGGCGGGGGCCACCTTGTCGCCCGATGCCGCCTCTCTTCTCAGCGGCGTAGAGATCGTTCTGAAAATTCAAGGGCCAACGATAAACGCGGCCCTGGGCCAACACGAGGTTGACTTGATGGTAGATGGCGCCGCGCTCATATCCTTTCTCCAGCCTCTTACTAACTTGGAACTGGTTAGAAAGCTGAGGGCAAAAGGGATTACCAGCTTCAGTATGGACACTGTTCCCCGCATTGCCAGGGCCCAGAGCATGGACGCCCTCTCATCTATGAGTTCCCTTGCTGGCTATAAAGCCGCGATTATGGCTGCTAACTCTCTGGCTAAGTACTTTCCAATGATGATTACGGCCGCAGGCACCTATGCCCCAGCCAAGGGGTTTGTGTTGGGAGCGGGGGTGGCTGGGCTACAAGCCATTGCAACCGCCAGGCGTCTGGGCGCAGTGCTCCAGGCCTTTGATGTCCGTCCAGTAGTCAAAGAGCAGGTGGAAAGCCTGGGTGCCGTCTTCGTGGGACTACCCGAGGATGAGCATGCGGAGGACATAGGCGGCTACGCCAGGGAGCTTGCAGAGGAATCGCAGCGAAAGGAAAGAGAGCTCCTTCATGGCTATGCCAGGGATTCCGACTTTATCATCACCACAGCCCTGATACCAGGGAGACCTGCTCCGCTTCTGATCACGGAGGACATGGTCAAGGACATGCGTCCAGGCTCGGTGATCGTGGACATCGCGGCGGAAACCGGTGGTAACTGCGAACTGACGGAGCCAGGGGCCGAAGTCATGAAGCACGGTGTGATAATCCACGGACCGTTGAACCTGCCCAGTTCAATGCCGGTGCATGCAAGCCAGATGTACTCCAGGAATATATCCAACCTGTTTCTGCACTTAGTCCACGACGAAGAACTGCACCTAGACTTCGACGATGCAATTACGGAAGGGTGTTGCATCACTCATCAGGGAAACGTCGTACACGGCCCCACGCAAGCTCTTTTGGAAGAAGGCACGGGACATAGTTGCGTAGAAAAAAGTCACTAAGTTGAGGTGGTCCGCATGATAGAGGGGCTCCTGGTATCGCTTTTTGTATTCGTGCTGGCTGTGCTGTTGGGTAACGAGGTGATTAGCA
>JASLXI010000207.1 GCA_030740415.1 Dehalococcoidia bacterium | reverse complement strand
AGGACTGCGATGTTACATACGAAGATATTCAGCAGAGGTTTGGCACGGAGGTAGGCCGTCTAGTAGACGGAGTTACCAAGCTGAGCAGGATGGACCTGATGACTTCAGAAGGCGGCCTGCGATACGGTTACGAAGAAGGACAGGCAGAGAGCCTGCGCAAGATGCTGGTGGCCATGGCCGAGGATATTAGAGTTGTCCTGATCAAGCTTGCTGACCGTCTCCACAACATGCAGACCCTCAAAGCACACTCCCCTGAGAAGAGGATCGCCATTGCTAGGGAGACACTGGACATCTACGCTCCCCTGGCACACAGACTGGGAATATGGGACATCAAATGGCGACTGGAGGACCTGGCTTTCAGCTATCTACAGCCCGCCAAGTACCGTGAGATATCACGCCTGCTTACAACGAAGCAGGCGGAGCGGGAAAAGTACCTGGAACAGGTGTGCCAGGTGCTGAGAGAAGAGTTGGATAAAACGGGTATAAAGGCTGAGGTCACGGGAAGGCCAAAGCATATTTACAGTATTTTCCAGAAGATTGAGAAGTATGCTCAACAAGGCAAGGAGTTCGGTCAAATCTACGATCTCTTTGCCCTAAGGATTCTCGTCCCAGAGATACGGGACTGCTACAGTGGCCTCGGAGTCATCCACGGCTTGTTTCATCCCATACGGGGCGAATTCGACGATTATATAGCCACTCCCAAGGACAACATGTACCAGTCTCTCCACACCGCCGTGATGCACCAGGGGAATATGCCCTTGGAGATACAGGTCCGGACCTACGCTATGCACCAGGTCTCCGAGTATGGAGTGGCAGCCCACTGGCGCTACAAAGAGGGGGATACTAAGGACCCACGCTTCGAGGAGAAGATGAGTTGGTTGAGGCAACTCCTGGACTGGCAGAGGGAGGTCGTTGGAGCCGAGGAGTTCCTGGAATCGGTGAAGACGGACCTGTTCCAAGACCAGGTGTTCGTGTACACCCCAAAGGGGGACGTCAGGGAGCTTCCATCAGGCTCTACCCCCATAGATTTTGCCTATCGTATCCACACAGACCTGGGGCATCGTTGCATTGGAGGCAAGGTGAACGGCAAGCTGGTGCCCCTGTATACGCAGGTTAAGAACGGGGATACGGTGGAGGTCCTCACCAGCAAGGTGGCCCGGGGACCCAGTCTGGACTGGCTCAACATCAACCTGGGTTATGCTAACACCGCCAACGCTAGGGAAAAGATACGGCAGTGGTTCCGTAAGCAGGAACGAAGCGTCAACATCCAGCGAGGCAAGGAACTGCTGACCAAGGAGTTGAGACGTCTTAACATGAAGGTGGAGGAGGGAGAGGTCGCCGCTCTCTTCAAGTTTGAGACTGCCGCGGAATTGCTGGCGTCTCTGGGAAACGGTACGGTAAGCATTTCCCAAGTGACTACTCGACTTGCGGCCCAGCAGGAGCAGTCACGGATGGAACCTGCCGTCGCTCCCATCCTAACGTGGCCATCCTCCGGCATAGAGGTATTGGGAGTGGGAGACTTGTTGACCAGGGTCTCTCAGTGCTGTAATCCTATTCCAGGCGACGAGATAGTGGGCTACATAACCCGTAACCGGGGGGTATCGGTCCACAGCGCGGGCTGCCACAACATTCGGAACGAGGACGAGAAGGAAAGGCTAGTGCAGGTAGACTGGAGTAAGAGTCAGACCTTGTATCCCATCAGGATCCGTATTGAGGCCTGGGACCGGGTGGGACTGCTGAGAGACGTAACGACCCTGGTTTCCCAAGAGAAGGTGAATATTGCCTCGCTTATTACCAACGAACACGAAGACAGTAGCTGCTCTACCTATCTGACCATGTATACCACAGGTGTGGGACAGCTGAGTCGACTATTCTCTCGCCTGGAAGGTGTTGGAGGAGTGTTCTCCGTGACCCGCAGCACCCCGAAAGAGGAATCCCAAATTCAACCCAATTCAAGAACTTCAAGCTAAGGGGGAGCATAAATTGCCAAGCGAAAGATCAGCCAGAGTAGTAGAGAGAAAAACCCTGCGTAATCGGCCCATTCGTACAGCCACCAGGACAAACGTCAAGAGGGCCCAAGAAACCATAGAAGCCGGAGACCGGGAGGCCGCCGTGGAGAGAACCGGTCAGGCGATCAAGGTTCTGGATAAGGCTGCGACAAAGGGTATCATCCACAGGAACAACGCCGCCCGTCGGAAGTCCAGGCTCATGGCAAGGCTAAACCACTTGAGTTCCGCTCAGCCCGAAGCCGCGCCAAAACCCGCCAGACCGACCAGAAGAACCGCCGCCTCCTAGTATCTGCTCTAATACTATTCTCATTGTCCTAACCGCATCCTGAGTCGCTCCGTAGGCCACCTCCTTCGGGCTGGTCTAGCTATCATGGTTCCTGATTTATCGCACACCTGCCTTGGGGTGGGGCCGGAAACCCCTTAGGAAATGGTACAGGGCAGCACAGTTGAGGAGATCGAGGCGTCTCTGGCTGGGGCACGACAGATGATGGAACAGGCGCGTGCCCAAGTGGAATCAGGCTGCCCAGGAGCGTATCCCCTTTGGTGCTCCTGTGCGCTCCGCTCCGGACATATCGGGCCTCTCGCCCAGGAGAAGATCCTGCTGGGTCTTAGCCGTAAGTAAGAGTGCAGCCCTCAAGATCCGAACCATCTAGGAGTTTGGGAGACGCTCCATGAGGGCGAGAA
>JASLXI010000206.1 GCA_030740415.1 Dehalococcoidia bacterium | reverse complement strand
AAGAGCGGCCAATCTGGAGGATGTTTTCCTTCGTTTGGCGGGCAGAGAGCTTCGAGAGGAATGACTCTTCCAACCTACAGGACTGTCAGGGTGTGGCAACGCAACAGGGATGTATTCCTGCGACTGTGGAAGACCGAGATTGGAGGCATCATCGCGGAGCCCATAGTTATACTGGCCGCCCTTGGGTTTGGACTTGGTTTTTACGTTGATGACATCAACGGCAGGGCCTATGCAGAGTTCGTAGCACCGGGAATCATAGCCAGTTATGCGATGTTCCACGCCGTCTTCGAGTGCACTTTCTCTACCTACCTGCGCATGGAGACCCATAGAATTTTCGATGGTATCATAGTCACCCCTGTCAGCGTGGAAGACCTGGTGATGGGAGAGGTAGCCTGGGGCGCAACACGCTCTACACTCACGGCTACCGCCATATTGGCCTTCACCTACATCCTTGGTATGGTGTCCTCACCCTGGGCGCTCTTGATAATCCCTATCTCCTTCATTCTGGGGTTGATGTTCGCCTCCATAGCCATCACCGTAACCGCCATAGTCCCTTATCTAAACAGCCTCAACAACTTCTTCACCCTCTTCATCACACCAATGTGGTTTCTTAGCGGGGTATTCTTCCCATTGAGTGAACTTCCCTCCCCAATATCTACTCTTGCCTGGCTTATGCCTCTTACACCAGCAGCTCACCTAGTGCGCGGGCTGGCCTTTGGCGAGTTGAGTTGGTCTCTCTTGGGCTCCTTCCTCGCGATGATGGGTTTCCTGGCCCTTTTCCTGACCCTGGCCCTACGCTTGATGAGAAAACGCCTCATAATATAGGGCTATTCCTAACGAGTCCGCCAAATTTAGGTGAAGGAATTACCAGGGAGTTATAAGGGTCCAATGTCCAGGCAATATCCGTAACCACCTTGCTGCTCGTACGACACGGACAGGCTCGTGCCCTAGATAGCTCATACGACGGCGATACGTCCCTTCGCGAACTTGGGTGGCATCACTCATTATTAGCAACCAAGGCCCTTGCCATTGGAACACCACCCGAAGCAGTGCATGCGAGTCCCTTCCCCCGGGTAACCGAACCCGCGGCACCGTTATGCGAGAGCCTCGGTTTGAAACCGATTGTCGATTCTCGCCTCGCCGAGTTTAGCCTGGATTCCAATCCAGACTCGGGCTAGGATCGAAGAGTCCCTGGCATCACGAATTCAATATCACCAATGGCTCCATCGCGGAAATTGAGTTCTGCCCATATAAACGCGTCCAACACGATGCACCTCGCTATCCAGCCCTATACCGTGTCGGCAATACGACACGCCTGGGCAATCTTACCAGTGATCTCTAGACTCGCTCAAAGCTCGTGGGCATACGAACTCGCAACTAATGGAATTGTTCCCTTTATACCTTTGCAGTTTTCCTCTCAAGTAATCTATTATTGGGACACAACAAGCGAAGGTAGCAAATATGGACCTATCCCGGCGTATCTACCCCCTGGACCCCAGAGAGCTGACGGAGGAGCAGCTCGCGGTTGTCTTCGCCATGACCTCCCGCAACCCTCAGCCCTTCGACGAGATAGCCAAGGTCGTCAGCGCGGAGAAAGCCGCAGACTTCCACGAACGCTGGGTCCTCAACTACGGCCACGCCTCCGTGGCAGAGCACGCTATTATCCACATGGCCATCGAGAACATCTCGCGCCTGGCCTGTGATACCCTAGAGGACAATCGTCTGGCCTCATACACCGAGAAATCCTCTCGATACCAGCTACTTGCCCAAGGCCATTACCACATTCCCAGGGAACTTGATGGACATCCCCTTCTAGACACCTACGTGAATACCTGCGGCTCCCTGTTCAGGGCCTACCAGCAAACGGTGGAGAAGCTGCTTGAGTATCTGCGGGCAATCACACCCCAGAGCAAGGCCGAACGGGACTCGGCCTACAATCTGCGTCTGCGACGTGTAGCCACCGATGTCTGCCGCTTCCTACTGCCCGCGGCAACCCTGACAAACGTTGGAATGACCCTGAACGCCCGGTCGATGGAGAATGCTGTTCGCAAACTCCTCTCCTCCGACCTAGTTGAAGAGCAGGAGATAGGGGAATCCCTGAGAGAGCAGGGGAAGACTATAACCCCCACACTCATCAAGTATGCCGATCGCAACGAATACCTGGTGCTGGCCCGGGAAGCCCAACAAGCCACGGCCAGAGAGGAGTTGCACCAACTCTCATACAGCGACTGCAAGGCGGAGCTGGTCCACTACGACTCTCAGGCCGAGTCCAAGCTTGTAGCCTCGCTGCTATACCGGTTCTCCTCCAGTTCATATCAGGATGTATGGCAAAGAGTGGAGGCGATGAGCCAGTTCCAGCGGGAGGAAGTCGTCCACCAGGCGCTGGACGGCCTTGGCCCCCACGACATTCCCTTGAGGGAACTGGAGACGGTGGACTACACCTTTGATCTCGTGATGGACTACGGGGCATATCGGGAGTTCAAGCGCCACCGCATGCAGACCTATATCGCCCAGCCGGCCACTGTAGACCTTGGATACATTATCCCGGACCTCATCCTAGATGCGGGGCTAGAGGAGTCTTTCAGGAAGGCAATGCAGATGACTTCTGAGGGATTTCATACAGTATCCGAGGCCTTGCCCGGGGTGGGAGAGTACTTGGTAACGCACGCCCACCTTCGCCGTGTGCTCTCGAAGATGAAC
>JASLXI010000205.1:2451-2712 GCA_030740415.1 Dehalococcoidia bacterium | reverse complement strand
CCGTCAGGATGATCCTCTTCAATAAAGCCTTCATTCAACACCGACAGGCCGGTGTCGTGGCCTACCTCTCTCACCGAGCCATCGGGAATAGTCAGTCCATCATCCCTGAAACCGGTCAGGTTACCCCACAGAGCGGCAGCGAGGACCAGGACTATTCCTCCATGGGTGAGGAAGGTGCCAAACCGTCCGTAACGGTTGCGCTCACCGTAAACATAAATGTCGTCGCCATCATCATGAGTGGTCACTCGATAGCGCCGCCGA
>JASLXI010000205.1:0-2441 GCA_030740415.1 Dehalococcoidia bacterium | reverse complement strand
AGCCATCTCCCTCAGGGAGATGGCTGTAGGTGAAAGCCGGGCCCGGCGTCTTCCATGCCCGAAGAAACCCTGGCCTACGTTTATTCTGGGGTGTCGGGCAACACGCCATGTGGCAGGGAAGCGATTGATGGTACAGGCAATCAGGTTAAGCACCAGCAGGGCCGCTAGGACATTGAACCACCAGGTCTGAAAAATCTGAAACAGGCCCATGAAGTCCATCAGGCCAGTGAAGGGCCCAAAACTGGGGCGCAGATCATCAACCCATCGCTCGTAGCTCGTCGGGCTGCTCAGTGCTCCCTCAGGAGCCTGAATTATGAGAGATCCTGCTAGGGAAGCGGCGACGACTATCAAGATGAGTACCAAGGCCAGCCGCACCGAGATCAAGAATCGCCACAACCTCCGAGCTTGCGTCAGGCTTGCGTCATTCATTTCATGGCCTCGGCCAGCCTGGATTCCATGACCCTCTTGGTCATGGCTCCGATATTAACGGCCCGGATTATCCCATCCACGTCCACGAAAATACTAGTGGGAATAGCGCCGATGGCATAATCCTTGGAAATCTCTCCCGTGGAGTCCATAACAAAGACCCAACTGTATCCGCCTTTTTCAACGAACTGCCGAACCTTGTCTTCAAGCTCCAGAATGTCCACACTAAGAACTACCACGTCTCTATCCTTGTATTCCTGATACACCGCTTCTATCTCCGGCATTTCGGCACGACAGGGCGGACACCAAGTGGCCCAGAAGTTGATAAATACCACCTTGCCACGGAAGTCGCTGAAGTTGACCCGGTTTCCATTTAGGTCGGCCAAGGTGAAATCAGGCGCATGCTGTCCCAAAGCAATATTGCCTTGTCCGCCCCCTACATCCTGGCTGGAAAAGCAGGCCTGGGCCATCAGAAGTACGACGACCACAGCCAGAAGTTCTAGGACTCTCCACTTGGGTCTAAAAACATTGCGTTTCCCTAGAACAGTCATTTCTTCGCTCCGCTTCTCTCGTGCGCGTTGGTCGCTAAGAAAGGGTAAAGTTCAGGATGTCCCCGATCGTGAACCAGTAGTAGAGGATGTAGCCACCAGCAAAGATTAACAACAGGCCACTGAATCTGGCTACAACAGGTACAAGACGGTGCAACCACCGGTTGAGGGCTTCGCTGAAAAACGCCGATCCCAGAGTAATCAGAACGATGACAAACCCCATCCCCAAGGCAAAGCTGATGAATTGAAGGATTCCCGAACCGAAGCCCTTCAAGGCCACTGCGCTCCCTACCACGATCAGGAAAATGGGCAGTGCACAGCTCAACGCGGTTATGGCGTAGGCGATGCCGAAGATCAGAAAGCCCTTGGCGCTCGAACCGTCGGGGTTGCCCAAACGGGCTGCTAACCTCTGTGGTAGGCTGGTGTAAAGATGGCCTCCAAACACAGTGTAGATACCAAGTACGATGAGGATCACTCCGATCATGACGGCCGCCCAAGGTATGGTCGGCAGCAGAAACCGGCCCCCCAGAGACAGGATGGCGCCGATGACACCGAAGAGAGCTACGAAGCCTACCGTAACCACACCGCTCAAGGCAAACACTCTAGCACTCCTTCTGAAGGGGGACTGAGACCTGAAATTCTTCTTCTCCGCTCCCAGATAGAGGGCCACATAGGCGGGAAGCATGGCTACACCGCAAGGGTTCACTGCCGTCAACATCCCCGCACCGAAAGAATAGCCGAAAGGCAACAGGTTAGCCAGGTTGGCTACAAAAGTTTCGATCACTTCCCGTAAGTTCCCCCTCCCCAAGTTACTTTCATCCTACAAGAGGTCGCTGAACTCCGTCCACCACTACCCCTATGGAGCTCGCCACCAACCAAGCAGCGACCAGATATATAGCCACCGCCCTCATGCCCATAGACTGCCGAAACCGACGAATCACAATGTACGAGGCGCTGGGAGCAGCCAGCATGACACTCAGGACAGTTCCTAGGCTGGCCCCCTTTACCAACAAGGCAGAGGCCAGAAGGACTTCTGCACCACCGCTGAGATGCAAGGGCATGGCCAGGATGGCCGCCAGATAGGGTCCATGCCAAGCGCCGTCGCCCAGCCAGGGGCGAATCGCGGAGGCAGGTATGTGGATGATCAAGGCCGAAGCCAGGACGAATCCAACCAGAAGAGGAATAACACCTCTATCTACCTGTCCAATAAAGCTATTCCAGGTAACTCGAATAAAGGAGCGCAGCCAAAATGGCTGCGCCTCCTGGGTATCACCTCCCAAAGACGGAGTCTGTGTCGTGCCTTCCACATTCGGTGGTTTCCCTTTGGTGTTCATCATTTCATGTCGGGTCACCAATATGACAACGCGGTGCAACGCCAAGGCGAAAACGACGGCTGCAGCCACTCTAATGAGCACGACCTCCCTGCCTATGAGGAAAGTGGCAACCAGCGCGGGACCGGAAGCAATA
>JASLXI010000204.1 GCA_030740415.1 Dehalococcoidia bacterium | reverse complement strand
AGCCCTGAATGGTGTAGACGATGGGCATCGATGCCATACTCTTCACCTCCATACCCGAGATTTGAGTGATATCACGGAGAACATTTCGGACGAAAATATGATACAGGTTTAGAGTACTTCCTGCAAAGAGCAATTTTCCCGGTAGATGACTACCCAGGATTGTCTTCAGGGACTGTGGGTGTCGACAATTTGGGTGGCTTCAAGAACAAAAACATCAAGCCGGCAAACAACATTAGTGTCAAGCCTAGTTGCCAGATGAAGGCGGCCTTCACACCGGAGTCTACCAGATATGCGGTGGTGGGAGCTCCCAATGCCCCGGCGGCGGTCATTAGCGGCAATGAAATCCCTCTGATAGCCCCCTGAGCCATTCGACCGTAGTAGGTAGGGATAATGAGATTCTGCGCGGCGGCAAAGGCCCCCGACCCTACACCCCAGGCAATGTTGTGTAGGAAAACGTAGGCGGCATGGTTGCCTGTGATTAGGAGTGGGATCATGGAGATCGCGCGCCAGACGCCCCCGGTTACTGCCATGAACCTCACGGGGTATCGCTCCGCCAGGAATCCAAAGAACAGCATGGCAAAGATAACCGTGAATGGGTCGGCGGCAACGCCAAGAGCGATAGCTTGAGGAGAAACTCCGAGTTCGTTCCAATAGGGAACCCGTAGGAAGAGGATGCCCGATGAGGCGAACATGTATATGGTCAAGGCCATCAGGATGAACCATAGCACCGGTGTACGTAGAGCTTGGCCCACTGTCCAGTTCACCTCTTTCTCTGCCACCTCCGGCGCGGCCGTAGGGTTTTCGGAGGCAGAGTTGCTCTGTGCAGGTACACCATCGGGAGGAAGACCAAGGTCCTCTGGTCGCCGGCGCATGAGAAAGCCGTAACCAGGAAGAATGGCAGCCCATATAGCCAGACCAAAGGTTACCCAGGCCCACCGCCATCCCACGGTGTTGATGAGAAGCAGGGCTACGGGCACTCCTAAAGCCGTTCCGACACCAAGGCCTGTGCCGGCAATCGAGGTGGCCCGGCCTCGTTTTGCCACAAACCAGTTCGCCACGGGAACTATGGTAAGCAGTTGTCCCCCGAAGGTGCCGAACCCCGATATGCCGCTGACAGCGAACAACACGTACATTACCCAAATATTGGATACAAAGTACAGGCTTACCAGAACTCCCCCGGATAGGAGTCCCCCAAAGAATCCCAACCAGCGCGCTCCGTATCTATCTATAAGGCGTCCAATGAAGGGGGCCATAATCCCCCCGGTTAGCATGCGGGCACTGATAGCCCACGCCATGCCAGTAAGACTGAGACCCAGGTCCTCCCTCATGGGATCGATAAAGACAGAGAAGACCACCGGGTTCATGGTTGCGGCCACCATATTGGCCGACCATCCAACAGCGACGATTACCCAGCCATAAAACATGTCCGTAGGCAGGGGAATTGGAAGCTTTTGAGGAGTCAAAGACTAGACCACTTAGTCACGATATTTCAAACACTCTAGGCCGTAAATACGAAAGCTTCCGAGCAGACAGCCAAGGCTGTATCACAATAGGACAGCATGATTCTAACATCGGTGTGGAATGAGTCAAGGCACATTTTGTCTAAAGACAGAGGAGAAGCAGCGGCGTGCTTTCTCTCCTCGAACGAACCTGGGCGATGAAACTGAGTCCCGCTCCTTTCATATCCGCAATGTCCATCCCAGTATCCAGCCAGACCAGATTGGATATACAAGTGACCGTAGACAACAAGAATATTCGGATCGACAAATAGTAGTGCGATAGATAGCCACGACCGGGACATGCCAAAGTTTATGGTACTGGCCGCCAGGAAGGGGAATCTTCTCGCTTACGGAGACAACGTGCATGGGAACTTTCAGGTGATGGGCCACGTGGAGTCAGACGAGATCTTCAAAGCTTCGAGGTCTATCTTTGATAACCCTTAGTCCCCAATTGACTGGCGGAACGTCAGGTATATGTGGGCGGAGCCTCTGAAGGATGACGTGAACAGTGGATATTACGGGGACCTTGACCGCATGCATATAGAGGATGGGGCATATTCCGCTAGGGAAATCAGAGGCGTGGGTACACCAGATCTCGGGGGTAGTGGAGCCTAGTAAGCGGCTAGATTTGTTCTCGCAGCATCCGGTTCACCCCATCAGGAAGCTCTTGACCACTGGAATAACGAAGGTCAGCGTGAGCGTACTCGCCAGAGTGCTGATCACGACGGCGTTGGTGACGAATTTGGGATTTGTCTCAAATTCGGTGGAAAGGATGATTGTGAAAACTGCCACGGGCATGGCATATACAATGATGACCACGCTTTGTGAAAGATCGTCCAGTCCAAGGAACCGCGTTGCGCCGTAGGCCAGGGGAACCGATACCAGCAGACGGAGCATAAGCGCCATGGCTAGACTGAATAGCCTCTCCAAGCGAATCTCTCCTGCCAATTGGAAACCAAGGACCACCAGCATCATGGGAATTGCAGCTTGGGACAACAGATTGACTGGCTGGAAGACCACCACCGGCAACTCCATGCCCAGTATCCTGACCAGAAATGCTGCCGCAATCGCATAGATGGCTGGAAGCTTGAACACCTGTCTGAGGGACTCCATCCCGTTCATCTGACTCGTGGCCGCGATAAAAACGCCGACGGACTGTCCAGCGATTGCCAGGGTCACGAAGACTATCACCCCAACGGCCAGCCCTTCATTTC
>JASLXI010000203.1 GCA_030740415.1 Dehalococcoidia bacterium | reverse complement strand
TTCAGGGAAAACAACCACATTCGATACGAGCGGAGACGGTTCGGGTCATGGGGGAGGCGACCAGGCACATGCCCTGCTGCTGGGAGCGATGATGGGAGACCCCGGCTATGCCCCTGACCAAAACGCTGCGGCCGGGTATCTGAGCGCGGTAATGTGTTTGGCCGCCGACGTCTCCCGGACCCAACAACGCAGAGTGGAATTCACGTATAAGCCCGATGGGCTTGTGACCTTTGGATGAGGTCGTGACCTACGAGAGTTCCACGGTCTTTGATGCAGGCTACCCGTATGTAGTTGACTGCGGCTCGGTTTGGGAGATAGAAACAGGAGAATTTGGAATTTCAGGCGGAACTCGGCTCGGGACTTGGGAAATGAGCAGTCGGTCGTTATGGGAGAATGATTTGAATCGCTGCAAATGGAGACGTTAGTTAGGTCGCAGGGAGCAGCGAGACGTGCACGATGATACCTCGAAGCGAACTACGGCACTGAGCCTTCCAGTTGAGGCACCGCAGTATAGCTGAAGGTCACATCGAAGCGACAGCGATGTGTCGAAGAATAGTAGATGATTGCTTCTCAAGGGGGATAGCGTATGGCACCCAGAAACATCCGACTCTTGACCATCAAGCAGGAATGCTTTGCCCAGGAATACGTAGCTACGGGCAATGCCTGTGAGGCGTACCGACGCGCCTACGACACCATCGGTAATCCCAACACGGTCGCGAGAGAGGCCCACAGCCTGGTCACTCACCCCAAGGTCGCCCCCAGGATACAGGCGCGGCCACAGATATGGTAAGCCTTTGGAAGGAGTCTAACGGTTGGGTGGTGACATAGGTCACGAATCCCCAATAAACACGATAGTGTATCTCTACCTTGCTCGCTCCATAATGAATAGCGAAGAAGTAGTGAGATAGCTCATCTACTAAAACGCCTACAGGCCCCAAGACAAACAAAGCAATCGGCCAGACTAATTCTCGGTCGTGATATATAAGACCCTTGCTGAAGAATGAACGCCAGTTCCGAACGAGACGACGGAGAGTGGCTGCTCCAATGGCCAAATAGCCGAACGCTATGAGATTGGAAAACCCTCGTTGATCACCGAGACCCTACCTTGGCAGAAATCTAATAGCGAGGATGCTATTAAGGCTGTTGTGAGGGAGGAGTGGGATATGATTCGATGCTCCCTGTAGTAGGAATCCCCTCTCAAATGCCATACCTCAGCGCTCGACCCGTCTTGATAATACATTATGTCTCCGCCGTTTACATTCCTGGCTTGAATTCGGCCAATGGGTCTCTTAATACACGTTTTATTAATCGTTCAAGACGACCAGCCTTAAGTTCGGCCTCATCGTTTCCATACCGTTTATCTCCAGTGCAATGGCGTTGGAGGGGTTGGAACCTATGTCGGAACTCGTGTCAGTCACGTCGAGGGTGACTGCGGGGTTCACCACGCTTGTGATGGTCCCGTCCAAGGGTGTGATCTTGCTGATGACCGAGTTGACGGTGTCCACCGGAGACAGCCCACACCGAGGATCTGTTCCATCCTCACAAAGCCACAGCAAGAACGGCTCTTGCTGTCCCTCGTCAGCAGTAAACCACCGATAACTGAATGTTTCCGATACCTCTAGCCAACCCTCCCGTAGACTTGGACTCAAGGCAGGTAGGACGACTGCGTTGTAGATCCCTAAATCATGTCACTTCGACTGGTCCGCGCGGCCCATAGACTACAGCCTTTTTTGCCACCATGATTTGTCCAGGGGGAGATTAGACCTGCCCTAGGTCAGCCACAAGCCATACCCCCTCGCGTTAGACCGCCACTTGCGCTACCTCGCTACCCACTCAAGGAATCCCCAGTGGAAAGTGGGCCTCACGCTGGCGAATACCCCCTCGGCAAGCATCGCAACGGGTTTCTTTCATATGGGGCGCGGCTAGCTTCCCTTTGCCCTGCTCAGCTTGGCGTATCGGCGGCATCACCCTCAGGCAGCTCGATGACGAAGAGGGTAAGAAACGAGATATTCCAGAAACAACGCCCCGGTTCTTTGGCTACTTGCCGGTTAGCTTGATGCGCGGATCTACCACGGCCAGCAGTATGTCCGAGAGGAGAGTGCCAATCACGGTGAGCACGCCGAGGATCATCACGATGAATCCAGCCAGGTAGACGTCTTCCTGGATCATGGACTTGAGGAGGACGGGTCCCAGCGTCGGCAGGCTAAGCACCACCGACACGATTATGCTGCCGCTTATCAGGGCGGGCAGGAGGTATCCCACCGTGCTCACCAGCGGGTTTATCGCAACCCGGACCGGGTACTTCAATATGAGCCGCCAGGAAGAGGCTCCCTTGGCCCTGGCTGTCACGACGTAGGGCTTGCTCAACTCGTCCAGCAGGTTGTTTCGCATTATGCGGATCAGGCTGGCCGTGCCCGACGTCCCCAGGACGATGGCGGGTATCCAGAGGTGATTGAGCACATCGATCACCCTGGCCACGCTCCAGGGCTGATCGGCGTATTCGGCGGAAAACAGTCCGCCCACGCTCTGGCCGAAGTAGGCGAAGGCGACGTACATGAGCACCAGGCCCAGTAGGAAGTCCGGCACCGCGATGCCGGTGAAACCGAGGAACGTGAACGCGTAGTCGCCTATGGAGTGCTGCCGGACGGCCGAGTAGATTCCCACCGGTATAGCGAAGGTCCAGGTGACCAGTATCGTAAAGCCCGTGAGCACCACGGTCATC
>JASLXI010000202.1 GCA_030740415.1 Dehalococcoidia bacterium | reverse complement strand
ACCCGTTACCATGACCCCAGGGACCCACAAATAGAGCAGGTAGCAGAAAAGGCTAGGGTTATCCACATCAGCGCCGGCGACTTCTCCGATGACAAGACCACCATCCCATATCACCTTCCAGAGTTTGTGTGCAGGCTCCTGGAGTACACCACACAACATAGACTCTCATATGACGTCATTCACTCCCACTACTGGCTTTCAGGAAGAGTGGCAACCATCCTGGCACGTCACTGGAACACTCCTCATGTCGCCAGCTTCCACACGCTGTCGGAGATCAAACGGCAAGCCCGAGTGGGAGAAAGAGAACCTGAGGAACGGACCTTGGGTGAGGCAAAGGTAATCCTCTCCGCAGACTCCATAGTGGCTTTCAGCCAGCACGAAAGAGATGCGATGATACGCCTTTATGAAGCTCCTGACGAGAAAATAGAGGTAATCCCCTGCGGTGTCGATGTTGACCTCTTCCGGCCCATGGACCAAGGAATCGCTAGAAGAAAGCTCGGTCTTCAAGACAGCAAGGTAGTGCTGTACGTGGGCAGGCTTGAGCCCCTCAAGGGGGTGGATATCATCCTTAGGGCCGTGGCCCAGCTGGAGCAGGGGGACCCGGTGAAGACAATAATAGTGGGCGGAGATCTTCAAGAGGACTCAGAAATGTGCCGCCTGAAATCCCTAAGCCAAGAACTAGGAATATCGCGTCAGGTGAGCTTTCTGGGTAGACTGGAGCAACAAGAGCTTCCCACCTACTACAGTGCAGCTGATATATGCGTGATGCCCTCGTACTACGAGAGTTTTGGGCTGGTGGCCCTGGAATCTATGGCCTGTGGGACTCCTGTGATCGCCTCCCGAGTCGGCGGCCTGCCAACAATAGTGAAGAACAGCTACAATGGCTACTTGATCCCGTGGCACTGCCCAGAGCCCTTTGCCGATGGCCTTGACGTTCTTCTCGGCAGTCCGTCGGTCAGAAGTGCCATGAGTGAGGCGGCCCGGAGAACGGCTGTGTCCATGCAATGGCCCCTTGTTGTAGACAACCTTATCAACTCTTACCAGGCCTTACTTGCCCCATCACAAGACCGTGCCGTATGAGTTTCTCTAACTAAAAGGAGAACCTGTAAACTGCGACTCTTAGGAGTAACCAATCAAGGTTGGCTCGGTCTTGGTGGAAAGGGGCAATCGCGTCAGAGTCGCCGTGCCGCAACAACCTGAAAACATGGTCCAATATTGCCTCACAATCTCGAAGGAATTCCCCTGTGTTTGATCTCCACAACCACATCCTACCAGGCGTAGATGACGGCCCCTCTACCATGGAGGAGTCCGTTGAAATGGCACTGATGGCCTACGAGGATGGCACGCGGACCATAGTGGCCACCCCTCACAATCGCGATGTGAACGAGAGGTCATCCATTTCCGCTGTGAAGTCTCTAGTTGGGTGCCTTAATCAGGAAATCCAGGCCAAATCCATACCTCTGACTGTCCTGCTCGGAATGGAAAACCATCTGGAGATAGATACGGTGGAGCAGGCAGATAAAGGCAGCGCCTTACCCATTGAGGGCACCCACTACATCCTCATCGAGCTACCCTTTGAGTTTTATCCGTTCTATGCAGAAGAGGTGCTGTTCAAATTGCAACTCAACGGCTTGAGGCCAATCGTGGTGCACCCAGAGAGAAATGTAGCCATCCAGGAAAAACCAAAAATCCTCGCAACCCTGGTGAGTAGGGGTGCTCTTGCCCAGGTAACCGCAGGAAGCATCTCCGGCACCCTAGGAAGTGACCATCAGAAGGCTGCACGTGAGCTTCTTCATCAGAATCTGATCCACATCATCGCATCAGACGGTCATACAGCGCGTGGTATCAGGACACCTCTTCTCTCACCTGGAGTGGCCGCCGTGGCCAAGTTGATTGGAGATGAAGCAGCCCATAGGATGGTGGAAGACATTCCTCAGTCCATTCTTGAAGACAAAGCGCCAGACCTGGGAAAGCTTTCTTCTGGTGCCTCCAAGAAGAGATGGTGGAATCTTCGTACCTGATCCCTCACGCAAAGCAAAGGAATCTGACGAGCCTAAGGCAAAGGGTTGGTACCGGCTCTATGCGTTTGAGAACGAAGTAGACCAGGTATACAGATGAAACCCCTATGAGAGCTCCACCCAAGACATCAAGGGGATAGAACACTCCTGAGTAAACCCTGGAGAAGCCATATGCAAAGGCAATCATATACATGATTGCGCCCATACGCCTGTTAGCCATCCACACGCCCGTAGCCATTGACACCGTTATCGCAATTGGATTAGCCGGGAACGAGGAGTCCGTGGGTGGATAGAACAACAGTTCCACGTCTATCAAGTCAAAGGGGCGGGGACGAAAGTAGAGGACATTGGATATCTTAACCATCCCGTTGGCTATTCCCACGCCTATCCCTGCCAGCATCACTCCCCTCTGATGTTGCTCTCTCATGGCCTGGTCCGCCCAGCCAAACCAGAGCCCCAGAAGGACCACGGAGAATACAACGGGAATCAGGTAGTCGCTCACCACCCACTGGACCAGCCTATCAAATATGAGGGAGGTGCCTACCCAGCCATTTATCCAGAGGAACACTTCCTCGTCAATCTGCGATACAGCTTCCATACCATGCCCAGATTATTCGTTAGAGCTTGAATGAAGGTAGTCTCCTTGAGGGATGTCAGACCCTCCGTTGTGTCAACAGGCGGCGTCCTGTTGAAATTGGTTAACGACGTAATCACAAAGGTAAACAGCA
>JASLXI010000201.1 GCA_030740415.1 Dehalococcoidia bacterium | reverse complement strand
CAAGCCCAAGCAGGTAGTTGAGCAGGTCGCTTTCTGCCCTACGCGGGGTGAGGGGTAGGCCCGACACGGCATCTGCTCCAGTAGCCTGAAAGACGGCCACCATTTTCTGGACAGCATCAGGCGTCAGGACGGCATCAGAGTCCAGGAACAGCAGAATATCCCCCGTCGCTCGCTCTGCCCCGGCATTCCGCATGAACCCGGCTCCTTTGCGCTCGGTTATGCCCAACTCTTTTTCGGATATCTTGACCAGTTCGATGTCCTGGTATGTCTGGCCTTGGATGCTCTCGATACACCCTTTGACTGGAGGCTCGAAGTAGGGCACGATTACGGATACCCTCATCTACAGCCCTTCCACAGGCGGGCAAACAGCTTGAGGCCAGAGCCTACGTTCCGCTTCATCTCCTGCCAGTTTATCAGGCTCTGGCGCAGCTTGTACAGGAAGTAGGAGGGCCTGAAGTAGAACTCCTTGATGAACGTGTCAACCCACCGCTCGACTTCCTCTCCAGAAAGGTCCGGCCTGCTCACCACGCAGGTATAGCTGCCGTCCGGCCTTACCCACTTGGAGTAGTCACTGGTGATGAGGAAGCCGTTTTCCTGTGCCCATTGCCATGACCTAGTGTTCGGAGTGGGGATGAGTGGAATGACCTGTATCGTATCAAAAGGCAGAGCCTTCGCCAGATTTATGGTCGCCCGTATCGTCCCCTCGTTGTCGGACGGTAGGCCGACTATGAAGCAACCATGAATGAGTATGCCCGCTCTCCTAGCGTCCTGAAGGAACTGGAGCTCGTTCTCCAGAGTAATCCTCTTGCGAATGCTGTCCTTGCCCTCCTGGGTGAGCGATTCGACCCCCACATGCGCCAGTCTGCAGCCTGCCCGTTTCATGAGCTTCAACGTTTCATAGGTTACAGAGGATCTCAAGTTGCAGGACCAGGTCAGCCTGATACCATTATCAATCATCGCCCGGCATAGCTCTGCCGTGTGGGTTTCGTTGATAACGAAGGTGGGATCGTCGAATAGCACCTCCTTTACGGTGGGCATCTCCTTCTCAATGAATTTCAGCTCCTCTATCGTCCGGTCAGGTTCACGGTGGCGGTAGAAGGCCCGGTAGAACTCGTCGCAAAAATCACAGTTAAAGGCGCATCCCCAGGAGTGCTGCAGCATGGTGTATGGGTTTCTCAGGCTGGCGTAGTAGTACTTGCGCGCATCAAGGTCTCGGCAAATGACGCGAGAGATGAGAGGTATATCGTTGGGGTCCAACGGTTGGTCCTCGGGGTTGGATATTATGCGGCCGCTGTCCCTGTAGACTGCGCCTCCAACTTTCGCCATAGGCCTTCCGCTGAGAATATCCGCGCACGCCCTGTAGTACTCATTCCTGATGACGCCATCAGCCGCCGAGCAGCGCTCCAGAGTCTCTTCGGGGTCCCAGGAAGCGTGCCGTCCCACCATAATAACGGTCGCTTCAGGGACTTCGTGCTTCAGTTGGTCGGCCATCGCAATGTCCTGGTGTATGGAGGGGGTAGATGTGGCTACTGTGACCAGCCTGGGGTGGCATCCTTTAACCAGACTGACGGTATCCTCCTTGGAATAGCCGTAGGCTATGGCATCGACCACCCTGGATGTGAAGCCCATTTTGTCCACGTACGCGGCCGCCATGCACTCCATCAATGGGTAGTAGAGTGTGCCCGCATTGGTCACGCAGGGCGAGCGGCTGTATCTCGAGAAGCCGGGCATGAACGGAGGGTTCAGGCATACGAGGTCAGTCTGCTGTGTCATACGAAATTCCCGATATCGACCTAAAACGACAGCCGATGGGATGCTTCCATCATCATCATAAGGAAAGCACCCATAGGATCTTCTACGGAGTAACCAGTGGCGTCCACCAGAATGGGCATCATCCTCTAACTAAAAAGCCAGCAACAACCTTGACAGAATCTTAACACGAAACTCCATCAAGGTAACATTGTAGCACTTGTTTTGATATGTAGCAACTATACTGTACTCGTTCGGCAGATTGGCCTGCCCACCGGAGTTAGGTACAGCGTAAATGAGGCAGTCCTGTAGAATAAGCTACAGGAGGCAAGACAAGTGAAGAAGACCAGGTATCCAGAGAGGCAGGCACTGCAGATTCTACAGGAGGTGGATGGGGGCGAGCCTTTGGTCATATCAGCCTTGAGCAGGAAACCCTGACCTGGGCAAAGGAGCATCTGTCAGCTGAGGGAGACCGCCTAATCGAACTTGACCTTGATGGGATACCAGCGTGATGCGTCCTCAAGTCAGTTGGAGGCCGCCGTGCGAGGGGGCCCCCGCAATGCGTATCGCACAAACCCGGTGGGGATGCTATAATCCCCCCTAAAGTCCATTCCACCCAAGGAGGAGGATCGTGTTTTTTGAAGAGTTTGAGGTAGGACAGGAATTCCGGGGCACATGGTCGACCGTCACCGAGGCACATGTGGTGATGTTCGGCTCCATAACGGGGGACCTGTCCCCGGGTCACATGAATGAAGAGTTTATGCGCCGAGGCCCGTACGGGGGGCGCATCGCCCACGGCATGCTCACCGCATCCATTGCTGTGGCCAGTGTATATCCCAACTTGTCCCAGCATGCCGCCAACTACCTGGGGTGCAATTTCTCGTTCAGGGACCCGGTTATACTGGGAGATACCGTCAAGACTACCCTGAAGGTAGCGGAGCTAACCCCCAAGAGCAAATGGGGCATAGTGCGGATGAGGCTGACCACCACCAACCAGCA
>JASLXI010000200.1 GCA_030740415.1 Dehalococcoidia bacterium | reverse complement strand
GATTGATACCTAGCTTTGTAAGGTACTCAACGTCGTTTACAAGTAAATCACCCGGGTTGGCCTCCATGGTAATCTCGGCTCCCGGCATGATTTCGAAGGCGCTTTGAGCAGCCTTCAGTATGGAATCAAGATCATGGCTGGGGACATAGGAAGGCGTACCGCCGCCGAAGAATATCGTACTCACCCGTGGATTGCCCAAGAGAGCGCCCCAGTGGTCTATCTCTGAAGTCAGAGCCGCGGTGTAACTGGGGATGATAGACTCAATACCCGCGTAGGCGTTGAAGTCGCAGTAGGGGCACTTGGTCTGGCAGAAGGGTATGTGTATATATAGAGCGATCTCCGAGGGCCTGCCCCGGGCGGAGCAAAGGGGCAGGGCAGACCCACGACCCCGCGCGGGGTCGGATGAGGTCGGATTTCTATTCATGGGTCTACTATGATCCGCTCATGGTGAGCTTGTCGAACCATCATCCAGGTCTGAGTCAAAGGGGAGACATGACTAGGTTTTCACAAGAATCAAACGTTGAAAAGGAAATTGATGACATCTCCGTCTTGGACCTTGTACGTCTTACCCTCAAGACGAAGCAATCCTTTCTTCTTCCCCTCGGCGAGGCCGCCGCACTGGATCAGGTGATCGTAGGAGATAATCTCGGCACGAATGAATCCCCGCTCGATGTCTGTGTGTATCTTGCCGGCAGCCTTGAGGGCGGGAATATCCCTATCAATGGTCCAGGCCCTCACCTCGTCGGAGCCGACGGTGAAGAAAGACACCAGGTCTAGAAGTTCATACGACGTGCGGATTGCGCGGTGTAGCCCGGACTCCTGCAGCTCCATATCACTCCGAAACTCCTCCGCTTCCTCGTCCTCCATCTCGGCCAGGTCCATCTCAAGCTTGCCGCACAAGACGACCACCTCCATTCCTGGCCTGGAGTACTGCAGCTTCAGCTTTGCCTCTAGCTCCGACGATTGCGTCAGGTCCTCTTCCCCGGTATTCCACACTATGAGAATTGGCTTTGCGGTCAGGAACTGGAAACTCTCCAGGAGTTTTCCTTCTTCGGCAGATAGTTGCTGCTCCCGTATGGGCACCTGGTGCTCCAGCTCGCCCTTGAGCCGGTCCAAGGTGGCATGCTCCCGTAGCTTGGCGTCCCTTTCGGAGGCTTTTGCGCCCTTTATCTCGCCCTCAAGGCGTTCCACCCTTCGCTCCAGGATAGCAAGGTCGGCGAAGGCTAGTTCCAGGTCCATGGCAGCCAGATCCCGGTAAGGATCGACCCATCCCTCGACGTGTGATACGGATGGGTCCAGAAATGTCCTGACCACATGGAGCAGAGCGTCGGTTCTCTGAAGTAGGTTGAGGAATTCCCCTGCGATTCCTTGGGACTTCGTCAGTCCCTCGGGCGCCTTCGGAAAGTCGATGTACTTGACCTCTGCGGGCACCATCCTCTGAGGGTTGAACATCTCTACCAGGGGCTTCAACCGGGAGTCCTCCACCTTGGCCACACCCAGGTTTGGCTTAGTGGCCGAAGCGGCCGATGGGTTTATGTCCGCATAGCCCTTGCTGAGGGCGTTGAATACGGTGGTCTTGCCGCACTTGGGAAGGCCTACAATTCCTATTTCCACGTTGCAAACTCACTCTACTGCGTAGAGTGTACCGTCCTTGGATGCAAGATACAGGGTGCCCCCAGCCAATACTGGCGTGGAGGTAAGACCTTCTGCAATTTGCAGTGTCCACTGCTCTTTCCCACCATCCTTGTCCACGGCACGAAGTTGCCCACTGTTATCGCCCACAAGGACCATGTTTTCTACCAGTGTGGGCGTGGAGAGGGGGTTCTTGGTTCCCGAGTCATAGATCCAAACGTATTCTCCTGTAAATCTATCTAAGGAAAAGAGCTTGCCGCCCACGGTGGGGACGTAGACCTTATTTGCATCGGCAGCGGGGGTCGTGATAACTGGGTCTCCCACTCGTGAGACCCAGTTAACGCCCTTGGGAAGCCCTGGATGGTCTCCCATGCCCCACAGCCATAGCTGGATCCTGAGCCTGTACCATCTGCTTTGGAACAGCACTTCCTTTTCCTTTATGTTAACGGCGGCCAGGAGACCGTTACGATACGGGATATATGCTGTCTCTTCCATGATTATTGGGGAGCCCATAACCGGCTGGCCGAGGCCTCGGAATGAGAACCGCTTCTTGCCGGTGTGTGTATCGTAAATTGTGACAACCCCGTCCAGGGAGGACACCGCCAGAATGTTGTCCGAAAGGGCTGGGGTGTTGGTTATCCAGTCTTGGGTGAGGTGGGACCATCGCTTCTGTCCCGTCAACGCGTCCAGTGCGTAGATATTTCCGTCCCCGGAACCAATGTACACCATTCCGTCTTTAACCAGAGGTGAGCCTGTGGTAGGGTTTCCCTCTGTGACGTACTCCCATCTCAATTTTCCGGTATCAACATCCAGTGCTATGACTCTCTTGTTTCGCTCGCCGAAATAGACCATGCCGCCTGCCACCGCTGGCGACGAGTCTACGGGGGCAACAGTTGCATACTCCCATATGAGGTCCCCAGTGGCTCCGTCCAGGGCCACCACCCGGTTATCATGGGTGGTGAGATAAACCCTTCCTTTCTTCACAACTGGTACCGAGACTATGGGGTCGGCGGTCTCGAAGGTCCACTTCACCTGGCCAGCGATGGCCGCGCTCTCCCCGGGAATGGGAGCTGGTCCTCCAGGGTCTTGATACACCATAGCCCACTCCCCTGGACCCGACACGGCACTAATGC
>JASLXI010000001.1:20168-22118 GCA_030740415.1 Dehalococcoidia bacterium | reverse complement strand
CAGGCTGTGGGTCGGCTCAATAGGCATAGGCAGAAACACCCTGTCCTGATATATAACCTTGTAACAAAAGGAGGCATTGAGGAACGAATCGAGAAGGCAGTGGACCTGATGGGCGCCAGTTCATTTCTGGGGCGTAAGGTCGGCATTCTCTCCCACGGCATGCAGAAGCGCCTCTCTCTTGCCAGGGCTATTCTCCACGATCCGCCCATACTGCTGCTGGACGAGCCGGAAACAGGGCTGGATCAGCAGGCCCTGGAGATGCTGGGGCAGATGATGGGTACCGGAGAGAGGGGCCGTCGTACCGTGCTGATGGCCACGCACAGCGTTGAGCGGGGCCTCGCGCTGGGCAACCAGGTTGCCATCCTGTCCGGCGGCAAGATTGCCTTCCATGAAGATCGGACCACTATGGACGAGGCCGTGTTCAAGGGGACTTATGGCAGGTTTACCGGGGTAGGGCTGTGACCAAGTTCTGGCCCACCGTTGCTGCCCTGGTATGGAAGGACATCCTGTCGGAGTTGCGTGCCAGGGACATAGTGATCTCTATTCTGGCCTTTGCGGTTCTTTCTCTGATTATCTTCAACTTTGCTCTCAGGCCGTCGCCGCAGATAACTCCCATCGTTGCACCGGGGGTATTGTGGGTGGCCTTTACCTTTGCCGGAGTCCTTGGTCTAACCCGCGCCTTTGTTCTCGAGAAGGACCAGGGCAATCTGGTCGGGCTTCTGTTGACTCCCACCAGCAGAGGAGCCCTATACGTTGGGAAGATGCTGGGTAGCCTCTTCTTCATGCTGATGGCAGAGGTGGTCATCCTGCCGGTTTTTGCCGTGCTTTTTAACCTCTCTCCATTTCAACCCGAATTGCTGCTCATCATACTGCTGGCGACCATCGGGTTCGCTTCCATTGGCACCCTTTTCTCCGCCATAGCGATAAATACCCGGTCGAGGGAGATTATGCTGCCCATGCTCTTCCTTCCCATAGTGGTTCCCATTATCATAGGTGCGGTGGTGTCCTCGGGCATAGCATTGGAGGGTGGGCCGTGGTCGGACACGGTCAAATGGATCCAGTTAATAGCGGTATTCGACGTTGTTGTGCTGGTGTTCTCTGGCTTTGCCTTCGAGCACGTTCTTCAGGAATGAAAGTATGTCTACAAGTTTGATTGTAAAGAGGGGTCTGTTTATCGTCAGCGCGGCCATGATGCTGATAGTCCTGTACCTCATATTCATCTGGGTTCCCACGGAGAAGAACCTGGGGGTGTCCCAGCGGATTTTCTACTTTCACGTTCCCATAGCTTGGGTGGGATTCCTTGCCTTCTTTGTAGTGTTGGTGGGGAGTGCGGGATATCTGTGGGAACGGACCAGCAAGTGGGATCAGTTGGCCTACTCCGCGGCGGAGATTGGAGTGCTGTTCACCAGCCTCATGCTCATTACGGGGATAGTGTGGGCCAAGCCGGTATGGGGCGTATGGTGGACCTGGGACCCACGACTTACGACCTCACTGATACTGTGGCTCATTTACGTGGCCTATCTCATGTTGCGGGCTTACTCCCCCTGGGGAGACCAGGGGTCACGTTACGCCGCGGTACTGGGGATAGCCGGCTTCATTGATGTGCCTATCGTGTACTTATCCATAGTCTGGTGGCGCACCGTCCATCCTCAAGCTTTGGTGGGGCCCGCGGCAGCGTCTGGGGATCTGGACTCGGCTATGTATATGCTCCTTCTGATATCAACGTCGATGTTTACGCTCCTCTTCGCATACCTCTTGGCCGAAAGATTCTCGTTGCGTAAGACTGAAGACGAAGTGGAGTTGGCCCGCGGCCTTGCCGAATCCCTGAGATGACAATTTTCTGACAGGAGATGCTATGAAAAGGCTTGCCCTCAGACCACTAATAGCTCTGCTCATTGTGTTTGCAATAATCTTTTCCACAGCTGTTATCCCTGCGATGGCACAGCAGGA
>JASLXI010000001.1:0-20158 GCA_030740415.1 Dehalococcoidia bacterium | reverse complement strand
CAATCTGCCCTACCTGTTTGCCGTGTACGCCATCACTTGGGTGATCTTCTTTGTCTATCTCTATTATCTGTCCCAGAGGCAGCGGAACCTGAGAAGAGAAGTGGATGAGTTGCGGCGGGACCTGTCGGAGAGGGAGCGACAGACCGAAGGGCCGTGATGTGGGGGGACGAGGGCTGGATATGGGGCAATTGCAAGACTGCTACACATTGACAGCAACCTAGCCAGACATTACCCAGAAATTGGATATAGACCGACCCTAACCTGTGCTCTCTATTGGGTGCGTGCTCAGATGAGCTAGAGATCGGTCTTCATTTATTCATCATTCCTCCTCCCCCACCCTGCCACAAAATCACCGCGCGTAGTACAATGATCGTCGATCCATCCAGAGCAGTCACTCTTCGTGGAGTTGGTGACCTACGAAGTATTAGAGGACAAAAGATGCCCGGGGAAAACATCGTCGTCAAGGGAGCCAGGGAGCACAACCTCAAGAACATAGATGTGACCATCCCCCGGGACCAGTTGGTGGTCATCACCGGCGTGTCCGGCTCCGGCAAGAGTTCCCTGGCCTTCGACACCATTTATGCCGAAGGGCAGCGCCGCTACGTGGAGTCGCTGTCCGCCTATGCCCGTCAATTCCTGGGCCGCATGGAGAAACCGGACGTTGAGTACATCGAAGGCCTCTCCCCGGCTATCTCCATCGACCAGAAGGGTGTGTCCCACAACCCCCGCTCCACCGTGGGTACCGTTACCGAGATCTATGACTACCTGCGTCTTCTCTACGCCCGTGCGGGTCGTCCTTATTGCTATCAGTGCAGAAAGCCAGTGCAGCGGCAGACGGTCCAGCAGATTGTGGACGCCGTCCTCAACCTTCCCAACGACAGCCGCATCATGGTCATGGCTCCCCAGGTCGTTCACAAGAAGGGCGAGCACAAGGACATCTTCGAGAATGCCCGCAGCTCAGGCTACGTCCGAGTGCGGGTAAACGGGGAAATCCGCGATCTTTCCGAGGACTTCGTCCTTAACAGACAGAAGTGGCACACCATAGAGGTTGTCGTGGACCGACTGGTCATTGGCGACAGCGCCGAAACTAATCGGGTTTCCGACTCCGTGGAACAGGCCCTGAAACTGGGTAACGGTGTAGTCCAGGTGTCGGTGGTGGGCGGCGAGGAGATTCTGTTCTCCGAGCAGTTTGCCTGTGTCCACTGTGGCATTAGCATCGGAGAGATGGAGCCCCGTACATTCTCATTCAACAGCCCGCACGGAGCCTGCTCCAGCTGCACTGGCCTTGGCTTCAAGCTGGAGATAGATCCCGAGTTGGTGATTCCCAACAAAGACCTCACCTTGGCGAATGGGGCGGTCATGCCCTGGGTGAGATCCGGCTCCTCCAGCCCTTGGTACGCCAGCCTACTGGAGTCCCTGTCCAATACTCACGGCTTTTCCACGCGGGTACGTGTGAGAGAACTGGAACAGCAGTATTTGGACCTAATACTATACGGCAACCGGGGTCAGAAGGTACAGATGCGCCACCGAACCCACCGTGGCCGGGTCTATTCCTGGGATACCACCTTCGAGGGCGTAATTCCCAACCTGGAGCGCCGATACCGGAAGACGGAATCCGACTATGTCCGGCAGGAGATAGAGCGGTACATGGCTGCTCGACCCTGCCATGCCTGCGACGGTCAACGTCTCAAGCCCCAATCCCTTGCCGTGACCGTGGCTGACAAGAATATCATACAGGTGACTTCTATGAACATTGGTCAGGCCATGGAGTGGGTGAAATGGCTGGAGAACGATGGCACTGCGGGCAATGACCAGGCTCCGCCTCTGAACTCCAGAGAGCAGACCATTGCTCGGCAAATCCTCAAAGAGATTAATTCTCGCCTCGTCTTTCTCAAGGACGTTGGTCTCGATTACCTGACCCTGGACCGCACTGCCTCCACCCTCAGTGGGGGCGAGGCCCAGCGTATTCGCCTTGCCACCCAGATAGGATCAGGTCTCATGGGGGTCCTGTACGTCTGTGACGAGCCCAGTGTGGGCTTGCATCCTGTAGACGACCATCGTCTTATAGGAACATTGAAACGGCTGCGAGACCTGGGCAACACTGTCATCATCGTGGAGCACGACGAAGCTATCATGAGGTCCGCTGACCACATAATAGACATGGGCCTGGGCGCAGGGGAGCATGGAGGGAGCGTTGTGGTTGCAGGTACTGTTGAAGAGGTGGCCCGGGACCCGGACTCCATCACCGGCCAGTACCTCAGTGGTCGCAGGAAGATACCGTTGCCTTTGGAGTACCGCACAGGGAACGGCCAGGAACTGCTGGTCCAGGGAGCCAGAGAGAACAACCTGAAGAACATCGATGTACCTATCCCTATGGGGAAGCTGGTATGCATCACAGGGGTCTCAGGTTCGGGCAAGAGCAGTCTCATCTACGAGGTTCTGTACAAGAGACTGGCCCAGATACTCAACCATGCCCGGGAAAAGCCCGGGGACTGCGACAATGTACTGGGGATCGAGAATATAGATAAGGTGGTGAACATAGACCAGTCTCCCATTGGGCGCACCCCACGCAGCAATCCTGCCACATATACCGGGGCCTTCACTCCCATCCGGGAGCTTTTTGCCGCGGCGCCTGAGGCCCGGGTTCGGGGCTATTCCGCCGGCCGGTTCTCTTTCAACGTCAAGGGGGGCAGATGCGAGGCCTGTGCGGGAGGAGGGTATATCCAGATTGAGATGCAGTTCCTTCCCAACGTCACGGTGCCATGCGAGGCGTGCCAGGGACAGCGGTATAACCGGGAGGCCTTAGAGATACTCTTCAAGGGCAGATCCATAGCGGAAGTGCTGGACATGACTGTGTCCGAGGCCCTGGAGTTCTTCTGGAACTTCCCGAGAGTCCGTTCCAAGCTGGAGACCATGAGCGATGTGGGCCTTGGGTACATTCGCCTGGGTCAGCCCGCCACCACGCTCAGCGGCGGCGAAGCCCAAAGGGTGAAGCTGTCCACGGAGCTGTCTCGCCGTGCCACGGGCAAGACCCTGTACATCCTGGACGAGCCTACCACCGGTCTCTCCTTCGAGGACTGCGCCGCCCTTCTGTGGGTGTTGCAGCGTTTGGTGGATTCGGGGAACACTGTGGTTCTCATCGAGCATCACCTGGACCTGATAAAGAATGCAGACTGGATAATCGACCTAGGCCCCGACGCAGGAGAGAAGGGCGGATACCTCATAGCATCGGGTACTCCGGAGCAAGTGGCCGAGATGGAGCACTCGTACACCGGCCAGTACCTGCGAGATCTCTTGGGGCGAGAGAACGGGGCCAGGCCCAAGCGGAAGGCTAGGTCGAAAGTGAAGGCGGTAGGGTAGCTGGCTGTCGGCCTAACCCATTGCTGGAGAAGCTTCTTTACGCTGGGGAATGTCAGGCTTCTTGATGAAGAACACTAGAACCGCTCCGACGAGGTTGAGCACGGCGATGATGGAAAAGATCATCAGGTAACTCCCCTGCACGTCGTAGGCAAACCCGGCAGCGATCGGGCCGAAGAAAGAGCCTATCACCATCACAGGCTGCGAGAGTCCCATTATGGTGGCGAAGTTCCGCGGCCCAAAGAACTCGCCGCGGAGGGCGATAAGTATCGGGGCTCTTGCCCCGTAGCCAAGGCCATAGAGCACGGCATAGACCATTGCCTGCGGCACTGTTTGGGCGGTAGCCAGCACAATAACTCCCACGGACATCAGCAGGAAGCAAGCAACCAAGACTAGTTTTCTTCCAACCTTATCGCCCAGGTAGCCTCCGGCGATCCGCCCGAGCATTGCCACAAAAGTCATGAAGGCTAGGATCGAGGCGGACGTGTTGAAGGATATTCCGGCGTCCACCAGTAGTGGTATCTGGTGGATGGACACCGATCCGACGATGAACAGCGAGAAGCCGTGAGCGGAGGCTATGAACCAGAAAGCAGGCGTTCTGAGTGCCTGCATTGGGGTGAAATCTGGGGTCTCGTCAGCGGTGGAGGCTTCGGCTTCTTGACCCTCGGTGCTCTGAGAAATCGCCTCTTTCACAGGCTGGTCGCCATCGGGAAGGTAGCCATACTGCTGAGGCTTGTGACGGATCATCGCGGCTAGTGGGAAGCCGAGGGCCAAAATGAATGAGCCTATCAGTACTGCCGTGGTGCGCCACCCAAGAAAACCTATGGACATAGCCACGATAGCTACCAATACGCCTCCCACGTTGACCCCCGCGGAGCTAACGCCGGTGGCGAACCCACGACGTCTGGAAAACCAGTTGTTTACGGCAGTGACAACTGGGAGGAACCCCGACATGCTGGCCCCTAGGGCAAGGAAGGGGAATACCAGGTAAAAACCTAGGAGGGAGTCCACCATGCTGAACAGAATGAAGCTGGTCCCAAGGAGGGCGAACCCAATATGCATGATCCCCCTGGGACCGAAGCGGTCGATGAGATAACCCTCCAAGGGGCCCAGCAGGCTGCTCTCAAGCCTGGTGAAGGAGAACGCCAGCGACAGTGCCCCCCGGCTGGTGCCCAAGGTCGCGGCCAAGCGGAACGGCCACGCCGCGCTCCGTTTCTGTTGCAATCTCCCTGGCTACCCCATAGGAGCATTGTTCGCGGGCATATACGGAAAATCTAAAACCCGCCGTATTCTACATTGACCGACGTTGGGGGGCAAGGGTGGGTGATCCTTGAACTACATTAAGGTACGTGGTATTCGCAAGGGTACTGATCATTGGCATTTGTCTCTGATTGCACTTAAGGTAACTCGATATAATTGATAATGGCGGTTCATCCGAAGCAGCCTGTCGCCAATATCGCAACAATCGTTGCGGTAACCAACAGTAGCTCACCGATCCGTCACTACCTATCCCTCCCTTGTCTAACGTCTCCCTATGCTCCTTAAGAGTGAACCCATGGTTCCATCTAATCCAGTCTTTACATTTCCTAAGGAACTGAATGTGCTCCTGAAAGAATTGGTGTAGTCCGGATGCGGATTCGGGGAGAATCGCAACGCCAAGATTCGGTGTGTCTCTCCTACTTCTCTCTTCTGTGGTCTTAATTCTTCCGTAAGCTAGGCAGACAACCTCATTAATGAGATTGGCATTCCTTGCAAAGAACACGGGTAAAGAGTTACGGTGCTTAGAAACGCCCACAATGGGTTCTTCCTAGATATTACGGAAGATCTCCCCCGCTTCATCAAGGCCGCGATTAGCCTTGTTGCGGAGTGTCAAGTATCCACATTAGAAGCACACTCCCTTGCCTGCATGTTTCTTGGACAGGGACTTTTCCTAGCAGTATCCGCACAATAATATGAGCACGGCCAAGAGAGCGTTAAATGATTCTGCAAGACGTTCAATTGATAAGAAATCTTGCCCTTGCTATAATGTGAGCGCAATCTTGTAAATAGTAAGACCTTGGCGTAAGGAGTGTCATATGGATCAGGGAACGTGGGGTGTTAAGGTTGGGCTGGCCCAAATGCTCAAAGGCGGCGTAATCATGGATGTGGTCAATCCGGAGCAGGCCAAGATAGCCGAAGACGCCGGAGCCTGCGCAGTTATGGCCCTAGAGAGGGTGCCCGCGGACATCAGAGTCGACGGAGGGGTCGCCCGTATGTCCGACCCGTCAATCATCACTGCCATAATGAAGGCGGTCACCATACCGGTAATGGCGAAGTGCCGCATCGGTCACTTCGTGGAGGCCCAAGTGCTGGAGTCTCTGGGTGCCGACTTCATAGACGAGTCAGAGGTGCTAACTCCGGCCGACGAGGCCAATCACATCTGGAAGCACGACTTCAAGGTCCCCTTCGTATGCGGCTGTCGCGACTTGGGTGAGGCGCTTCGACGCATTGGAGAAGGGGCTGCTATGATACGAACGAAGGGAGAAGCTGGGACCGGGGACATCGTCGAGGCGGTGCGCCATATGAGGACTGTAGGCGGGGAGATGCGCAAGATTCAGTCAATGACCCAGGACGAACTTATGGCCGAGGCAAGAAGCCTTGGAGCGCCCTTCGATCTGGTCCAGACAGTCCATGATAGGGGTCGATTGCCCGTGGTCAACTTCGCCGCTGGTGGCATCGCGACGCCCGCCGACGCAGCCCTGATGATGCAGCTTGGAGTGGAGGGTGTCTTCGTGGGTTCGGGCATCTTCAAGTCAACCAACCCAGAGGTAAGAGCCAAGGCCATTGTGGAGGCCACAACCAACTATAATAATCCAGATATCATAGCCAGGGTATCGGAGAATCTGGGAGAGCCTATGCCCGGTATGGCCGCGAGAAGCCTGAAACAGGAGGAGATCCTGTCCGTAAGAGGCTGGTAACGTGGCTGCTATTGGGGTTCTAGCCCTTCAGGGCGACTTCGCAGAGCACATTAAACTCTTTGACGCAATTGACGTAGAGGCCGCGGAGGTGCGCCAGCTCGATGATCTCCGAAAAATAGAGGCCCTTATCATTCCCGGAGGGGAGAGCACCACCATTGTTCAGCTCATAAATACCTTTGGACTGGCTGCGGAGATAAAGGGGCTTGTGAAGGAAGGGATGCCCACTTGGGGCACATGCGCCGGCATGATAGTCCTGGCCAAGGAGATAACCGAAGATAGGCCCAAGCCCCTTGGGTTGATGAATATCCGTGTCCGTCGAAATGCCTTTGGGAGGCAGGTGGACAGCTTCGAGACCGATGTCTCAGTGCCTGTCCTGGGCGAAACGCCCTTTCCGGCCGTGTTCATACGCGCCCCTGCCATAGAAGAGATTGGTCCCGAGGTAAAATCTCTGTCCCGCTTAAGCGACAACGGCGTAATAGCGGCCCAGCAAGGGAACATACTGGTCACAGCGTTCCATCCAGAGCTTACTCAAGACCAGAGGTTCCACGCATATTTTCTAAGCATGGCTTCCGGGAGTTGAAGTGACTATTCGTACTCTTCGTACTACAGACCTGCTAAGGTTCCTCATAGACGGCCGTAATCTGGGCCCAGATTTAGCTCAGACTTGGGATAAGGTGGGAAACAACACAGGCAGTGTCCCTAGCATGACCTCCAAGGCAAGCGGACTCGTCCTTCACCAGGAGAGGGAAAGGTCTAGCGTATTGGCAGAGGGACTGCACTTGAGGGCCCTGGCATCGGTTAGAGCCCGCTCCGGCCCCACGGCCTGGGAAGTGCATTGCCTGAACCTGCCCCCTGAGACAGAAGAGGAAGGCACGGAGCTCCTGGAAAAGCTGTCCATACTGGTCGGGGATGAGGGAGGAGAGCGGGTATTCCTCAGACTACCTATGCTAAGCCCCATTACGAAGTTAGCTAAGGAGGCTGGCTTCCTGTTCTGTACCCAGGAGACTCTGTATCGTCGGGAGGCATCGTCGTCTCCCGTTCCAGCTACAGCAAAGTTCATCCGCCCGTTCCTCCCCCCTGATGAATACCCCATCTTTCGCCTTTACAATGAGTGCGTTCCGTCCAAAGTTAAGTCGGAATATGCTCTGACCTTCGATGAATGGAATGACGCTATGGAATCTTGTGGCAATGAGGTTCAGCAAGGGATATACGAGGCTCAAAGTTGCGTTCGGGGCTGGGTCAGGGTTGGTTATGGCAAGCGGTCTGCCAATAGGTTAGAAATCATGGTTCATCCAGAGGAAGAGTCAGGTGTCTGGGATGATCTGATATCCTGGGGACTTCAACAGGGCAGACTCGTGACGCCGTTCCTGTCCCTGGTCCCTGATCATCAACACACTCTGGCCTGGATGCTGGAGAAGAAAGGGTTCATCCCCACGGATGAGTACTACTTGATGGTGAAACCCATAACCGTGCGAGTGAAGGACTCGGCTCTGGCCCCTGTGGGCGCATAGGGCCTTTCGCAGAGAGACCTGACAAGGGGGCGAATGAGCAAATATATTGTCGACGATCTTGAGGCTCTGATTGGAGCACTGCCGCCTCATATCCAGACGCCTCTGAGAGAGCTTGGCAACTTGCAAGACCTGCTGGAGGTTATCCTAGATCTGGGACGCCCTCCAGAGGCCAGATTCCTGGGCATCGAGGCTGAACTGACTCCCCAGGAGATTACGGAGCAGGATATTCAGCACGTGGTGGAAAGGATTGGCGGCTTCGGTGACGACAACCGGGCCGGTATAGAGTACACGCTGCACCGGATCTCAGCCATTCGTAACCGCGGGGGCAAGGTTGTGGGCTTGACCTGCCGCGTGGGTCGGGCCGTGTACGGCACCATCCACATCATCGAGGACATGGTTCGTTCTGGGAAGAGCATTCTTTTGCTAGGTCGTCCTGGAATGGGCAAGACTACCATGCTGAGGGAGGTGGCGCGTGTGCTGGCCGACGACGCCCGCAAACGAGTAATCATCGTAGATACCTCCAACGAGATTGCGGGCGATGGAGACATACCTCATCCCGCAATAGGACACTCCCGGCGGATGCAGGTGGTTACTCCCACCCTTCAGCATGCCGTGATGATTGAGGCCGTGGAAAACCACATGCCGGAGGTGATCATCATTGATGAGATGGGGACGGAGCAGGAGGCTGCTGCGGCCCGCACCATCGCTGAAAGGGGAGTGCAGCTAATCGCAACTGCCCACGGCAATACTCTGGACAACTTGATCCTCAATCCCACCCTATCCGACCTGATTGGAGGGATACAGACGGTTACCCTGGGGGACGAAGAAGCACGACGGCGACGTTCTCAAAAATCTGTCCTAGAGCGTAAGTCTCCACCTACCTTCGACGTGGTGGTTGAAATCCAGAGTTGGGACAAAGTAGCCGTACACGATGATGCGGCTAGGGTGGTGGATTCCTTCTTGAGGGGACTGCCTCTGGCGCCGGAGGTCCGATGGGCAGATGAGAAGGGGGCTGTACAAAAGTCCCGGGGAAGCCAGACCAAGGCGCTCGCTGTGGAAGGGGTGCATGAGACTCAGCCACCTTCCCAAAGCAGTGTCCCTCTGAGCCGAGTTCTTCCCTTTGGAGTAAGCAAAGGGAGAGTGGCACAGATAGTCCAGACCACGCGAATGCCCATACAAGTGGTGGAAAATCTGGACCGAGCAGACATCATCCTCACCACCAAACAGTTCTTCCGCAAGATGCCCAAGCTGCTGAAGTCCGCTGAAGAGGCCGGCAGAGCTATATTTGTCCTCAGGAGGAACACACTGCCTCAGATTAGGGAGTTCCTCTGGGCCGTATCTCGAGAAAAGGGATGGGAGGACCCCGTGGACAGGGCCGTGAGGGAGGCGGAGGAGGCTGCAAAGCAGGTGCACAGCGGTCAAGAAGCCGTGGCTTTGACTCCCCAGGTTGCCTACATCCGGCGGCTCCAGCACCAGATTGCCCAGGAGCTCAGTCTAACCTCCATCAGCGTTGGAAGGGACCCCAACCGTCGTGTCACCATCTCCCGCAGGTAGGCCTGTAAGTTATGCCGACAGGTCTGTTCATCACCCTGGAGGGCGGAGAGGGTAGCGGTAAAAGTACCCAGGTCCGGTCTCTCACAAGACGCCTACGGGCACTTGCTGTCCCTGTAACAACAGTCCGAGAACCCGGCGGGACCCTACTAGGCAATCGGCTACGAAATCTCCTGAAGTTTTCCCCTGTTCCTTTGACCCCGGAGGCCGAGCTCCTGCTTTTCAACGCCTCTCGCGCACAGTTGGTGGAGGACGTCGTACGGCCTGTTCTGGAAAGAGGTGAGGTGATCCTCTGCGACCGCTTCACTGACTCCACCATGGCATACCAAGGATATGGGCGCGGCATTCTCTTGGAGAGCGTGGGGGCTGTGAACAATTTTGCAACGGGCGGCCTCAAACCGGATCTGACAGTATTCCTTGACTTGCACCCGGAAGAGGGAATGAGAAGACGCTCCACGAACAGGGACCGCTTTGAACAGGGGTTTGAAGATAGGGAAATAATGGAATTTCACCAAAGGGTACGGCAAGGTTACCTGGAGCTAGCTAGTAAAGAACCGGAGCGATGGCTCGCGCTTGACGCGCGGCTCTCTCCACGGGAAGTTTCACGCCTCATCTGGCAGAGCGTGGAGCCAATTATCGAGAAGATGGGGCTTGCAAGAGCGCCGTGATCATCGACTTCCACACTCATATTTTTCCTCCATACGTTAGAGAGCACCGGGAAGAATTGCTTCCAAGGGACCAGACTCTAGCGACCCTGTATTCTAACTCTACAGCGCAGATGGCCTCTGCGGAGGAGTTGGTGGCGACTATGGACGAAGCAAGCATAGATATGTCCGTGGCCCTGGGAATCGGGTGGAACGATCTGGGGTTGTGCCGTATGGCCAACGACTACGTGATAGAGGCGGTGCATCAATTCCCTTTGCGACTGAAGGGTTTCTGCGCCGTGAATCCCCGGTGGGGTGCTGCCGCTGTAGACGAGGTAGAACGGTGCGCCCGGGCGGGGCTTGTCGGCATTGGAGAACTGCACCCTGATACCCAGGGCTTCGACCTGGGGGATAGTTCCGTCATGGCTCCCCTGGTGGAAGTCGCTATGAATAGAGGAATGCCCATTCTCACCCACGCCTCGGAGCCAGTAGGGCACCACTATGCGGGTAAAGGCCGAACCACCCCAGAAGTGGTATGTCGTTTCATTGATAATTTCCCGGATACCACCATTATCTGTGCACACTGGGGAGGAGGCCTCCCCTTCTATGCCCTTATCCCAGAGGTAGCTGGCGCTATGCAGAACGTCTACTTCGACACCGCCGCGTCCCCCTTTCTCTACCGGCCTGAGATCTTCCCAGTAGTCGTTGGTCTGGTGGGAGAGGATAATGTGCTACTGGGTACGGATTACCCCTTGATAAAGCAGAACCGTTTGATACGGCAAGTCACCGCTGCTCCAATCTCCGACGAGGCCAAGGAAGGTATTTTCTATAACAACGCCGCCAGACTCCTGGAGATACCAGATTGGAACAGATCCGAGCATTCATAGCCGTTGAGCTTCCCCCAAATGCCAGGGAGGTTCTGAGGGGAATTATAGAAGACCTTCAAGTAATAGCTCCCGAAGGAGTGCGTTGGGTAAAACCAGAGGGCGTCCATCTCTCCCTAAAGTTCCTGGGCAATATCGAGGTTGAGTGCATATGCGCCATAGCTCAAGTGATAAGTCGGTGCGCCACCTTGGTAGCTCCCTTTGAGCTATCCTTGGGTGAGCTTGGAGCTTTTCCCGACCTGAAGGCTCCGAGGGCTGTCTGGCTTGGCCTGGCGGGAGCACTAGATGGATTGTTAGACCTTCAGCGAGGGCTGGAAGATGAGATTGAGAACCTGGGGTATACCCGGCAACTGCGTTCTTTCAATCCCCACCTAACATTGGGTAGAGTCAGGGAAACGATGCCCTCTATCCAGAGAAGGGGTATCGGAGAAAATCTTGCCGAGGTACTGATAAACATGGAGCTAGAGCTTCCAATAAAGGAGATTAGTCTCTTCCAGAGCGACCTTAAACCTTCAGGCGCTATGTATACTCGGCTGTTCTCCGCGTCTTTGGGCCTTCTTAAAGAGTAATGGCAATGTGTGGTGTTTGTACATCAAGAAAGGGTGACGATGGGTTGGGTGCAAGAATATTAGGGAGTATTGTCACAAGGGAAAGAATGGTGATATACTCCGCAAAGTTTTTGTAACGGCAGGGAGGAGGCTTCAGTGGAGAACTTGTCAATACCCAAATGTCAGAAGTGCAATGAGGGAGACCTGGTACCATTGTCCGACTTTGGAAGCCAGGGAGCGCCCATCCATTACAAAGCGTGGGTCTGCACCAACCCTGATTGCGGCTTTAACATTAAGATTCGTAATGGGGACGTGTACTTGAACGAGCCCATAACCAGCGGCGCCATGCATGCGCCACGGGTTCGCTCCTAGCCCCGATAGAGCAACGGCTCAGCAGGGGTTCGTCGTACATCACTGCAAGGCGCTGAAGTGTCCGAATGTTTCGGCTTGCCAGCTGGGTAGACTTGTCCTTCGAGGTATCTTGACGCCTGTGCCTGCCTGGCCTAGACTGTAGACTGACTAGTCGGTCTGGAGGCAAGGGATGGCGGACAAGAATAGCCCGGTTCAATCTGCTCCAGAGGGTAAAGAGTCCACTCGCCAGCGTATCCTTGACGGGGCCACGGATGTCTTTTCCGAGAAAGGCTATCATGGAGCGGCCGTTGACGACATAGTAAGGGCCTCTCAGACCTCAAAGGGCTCTTTCTATTTCCACTTTCCCAGCAAACAGGACATCTTTTTCTCTCTGGTAGACCGGTTCATCGTCTCTTTAGCCCAGTCCGCGGAGAAGGCCATTGCCCAGGAGAGGGGAGCATTGGCTAAGGTGAGCGCCGCCCTGGATACGGTATTCACCACGTTCTCTCGACACCGAAGCCTTGCGAAGATCCTCCTTGTAGGAGGCGTTGGCCTGGGCAAAGCTTTTGATGAGCGCCTCCTGGCTATCCACGCCAGGTTCGCCTTCATGATCGAAGAGCACCTCGAGGAGGCGGTGGTTGAAGGCTCGATACCGCCACTGAATACGGAGATAACCGCGTATGCTTGGCTCGGCGCAGTGAACGAGGTGGTAGTTCGCTGGCTGTACACTGGCCAGCCCGATCCCTTAGAAGAAACCCTGGACACTCTGCGGGAGCTTCTTCTTCGAAGTATCTGCGCAGAGACGGAGAGGCAGGCAATACCGTGAAATTCAACGACGTGCGTGAGTTTATCGCGTTCCTGGAGGACAAAAGGGAGTTGCTCCGCATCAAGACCCCGGTCAGCTCCGAACTGGAGATCACGGAGATAACCGACCGCGTTGTGAAAAGTGGGGGGCCTGCCCTCCTCTTTGAGAACGTGGAAGGCTACGATATGCCCGTCCTCATCAACGCCTACGGGTCGGCACAGCGTACCTCCTGGGCATTGGGGGTCGAGGACCTGGACGAACTGGGAGATCGGATAAGAAAGCTTCTTGGAATGGTGCAAGGGCCACCACCCAGTCTTGTGGGCAAGCTGCGTACCCTGGTCGATCTCGTCAAGATGGCTGGGTATCAGCCCAAGCTGGTAAGAAGCGCTCCGTGCCAGGAAGTGGCGCTCACAGGTGCGGACGCCGACCTGAACCGATTTCCCATCCTCAAGTGCTGGCCCATGGATGTCGGGCGTTTCATTACCCTGCCTTTGGTGATAACCAGGGATCCGGAGACAGGCTCGCGCAACGTCGGCATGTACCGTATGCAGGTCTATGACGGCCAGACCGCGGGGATGCACTGGCAGACCCACAAGGTAGGCACCCACCACGAACGAGTGGCCCTCGAGCGGGGCCAGGAGAAAATGGAAGTGGCCGTGGCCCTGGGTGGTGATCCCGCTACCATTTGGACTGGCTCGGCACCCCTGCCTCCGGACCTGGACGAACTGGTCATGGCCGGCTTTCTTCGGGAGGAGGGAGTGGAGGTGGTGAAGGGCAAGACCGTCGACCTGGAGGTGCCCGCCAACGCAGAGATTATTCTGGAAGGGTACGTTGTCCCAGGCGAGACACGAACCGAGGGGCCCTTTGGTGACCACACCGGCTACTACTCTCTGGCAGACCAATACCCCGTGTTTCACCTCACCGCTATCACCCATCGCCAGAACCCCATCTACCCGACCATAGTGGTGGGTCGACCCCTTCAGGAGGATTACTATATGGGCAAAGCCACGGAGCGCCTCTTCATGCCCATCATCCAGATGGTGCTGCCGGAGATAGTGGATATCAACATGCCCGCGGAGGGGGTGTTCCACAACCTGGTCATCGTCTCAATCAAAAAGGAGTATCCGGGTCAGGCGCAGAAGGTGATGTACGCGCTATGGGGCCTGGGACTTATGATGCTGGCCAAGACCATAATAGTGGTGGACGATTTTGTGAATGTGCAGGACGTGTCTGAGGTGGCATGGCGAGTCACTAACAACTTGGATGCCTCCCAGGACATCGTCCTCGCCTCAGGTCCTGTGGACGACCTAGACCACGCCTCGCCGACGCCCAAGCTGGGTAGCAAGGCGGGGATCGATGCCACAGCCAAGGGGTCGCTGGAGGGCCGCACCAGGGAGTGGCCCCCAGACATCGTAATGACCGACGACGTAAGGGCTCTGGTAGACCGCAAGTGGGGAGAGTACGGGCTGTGAGATGTGAGGAAGAGGAGATTCATGGAAATTGTCATCGACGAATGGAAATGAAGAGAGGGGTCTTCGAGTGACGTTCCTGCATTGGCAAAGTATGCCAATAATCGCAGCTTTTGGATTAATGCACTTCTGGAGCTACCGGAGAACGATGAGACCTACGCCGACTACGGATCGGCTATCATGTCAAGGGTCGTCCAGGGCGGTTTATACCTGCTACCACTGAGATAGGAATGTCATGAGCTCCGTAACAGCCATGCCGGCCAAGATGAGGCTCATTCTGGACTCCATCCGGTTTGAGCACACCGTCTTTGCGCTGCCCTTTGCCTACCTGGGCATGGTACTGGCCGCGAACGGCCTGCCTACCCTTTCCCAGTTCATCTGGATAACGATAGCAATGGCATCAGCTCGCACCCTGGCCATGTCCGCCAACCGCATCATCGATCGACAACTGGACGCGGAGAATCCTCGCACGGCCTCACGCCCCCTGCCCGCGGGTCGTCTCAAGCTGTGGGAGATGACGGTCATGTCCACCGCGTCACTGGCGGTCTTTTTGATTGCCGCGGCGATGCTCAATACCTTGGCCGTGGTTCTGGCCCCGGTGGCCGTCGTGGTGGTGGTTGGCTACCCGTACACCAAGCGATTCACCTGGATGTCCCACTTCATCCTGGGCTGGGCCGACGGCATTGCCCCAGCGGGTGCATGGATCGCCGTTACAGGATCTCTTACCTGGGAGCCGGTGCTGATGGCCTTTGCCGTCGCAACCTGGATAGGCGGCTTCGACATATTGTACTCCTGCCAGGACCGCGACTTTGATGTCGAACGCGGCCTCCACTCCATACCCCAAAAGTGGGGCATTCCCGCGGCTATGCGATGGGCCAAAGGGATGCACATTCTCACGACTCTTTCCCTGCTGGCCCTCGGTCCCTGGTTGGCCCTTGGCTTCCCTTACTATATAGGCTGGATATTGGCGGCGGGACTCCTGACATACGAGCATCGACTGGTCTCCCCGACAGACCTTTCGAGGCTTAACATGGCCTTTTTCAACGTGAACGGCTACATCGCCGTGATAGTGTTTGCATTTACCTTTGCGTCCGTTTATGTGTAGCATAGGAATGAAGTCTCTCTCAAAGGACAGAAGATGGAACCAGTAGTAGTGGGCATATCCGGGGCCAGTGGTGCAATCCTGGCCCAGCGGACCATCGAGGCGCTGTTGTTTCGGGACATCCCCGTCATCACCACCTGTTCCACGGCGGCCCGAATGGTGTGGCAGGAAGAGATGGAGGAGCCCTTTGGCACAGCCCTGGCGCGCTGGCGAGAGTCAGCCAGCTTCACCTACTACCCTGTCGGCGATCTCAAAGCGCCCATAGCCAGCGGTACTACACCCACCGCGGGAATGATTGTCATACCTTGCAGCACAGGAACCCTGGCGGCCATCGCCCACGGTATATCGACCAACCTGTTGCAACGGGCCGCCGACGTGTGTCTCAAAGAGAGAAAAAGGCTAGTGGTTGTGCCGCGGGAGACTCCTCTGTCCACAGTCCACCTTGAGAACATGCTTGCACTGTCGCGAATGGGGGTTACCGTCCTGCCACCGGAGCCGGCCTTTTACCTGCACCCAAACTCGATGAGTGACATAGTGGAGTTCATAGTCGCGAAGGCCCTCGATGCCCTCGGGATGCCAGAGTTCACGGATGATCGTTTGCGTTATCAGAGGAGCAGTGAGTAGATGGTGCAACTGAAAGGGGATGAGAAAGCACGTTATGTGGCGACGTTGTTTGACCGCATATCGGAACGATACGATCTGCTGAACACTGTGATGAGCGGTGGGATGCACCATCGGTGGCGGCGAAGGGCTGCTTGCCTAGCTGTGCAGGAAGACCAGGGAGAAGCTCTGGACCTGGCGACTGGAACGGGAGACTTTGCCCTGGACCTGGTACGAGGACCGGGAGTAGCAAGGGTGGTTGGCCTGGACTTTGCGCCCAAGATGTTGCGCTTTGCCCAGAGCAAGACCAAGAGGCGCGGCCTGTCCCATCGAGTGGAATGGATGCTTGGTGACGCTCAGTCATTGCCCTTCACGAATGACCATTTCTTATATATTACAATCGGGTTCGGGCTTCGCAACTTCGCCAACAAAGAGGCTGCCCTGGCAGAGATCTTCAGAGTCATCAGGCCTGGGGGGCGCGTGGTAGTCCTGGATATAGTCCCTCTTGCGGGTGGGGGAATATTGCAGCGTCTGCTGAGGGCCTACTTCCGAGGAGTAGTGCCTAGGTTGGGGACATTTGTGGCTGGCAACAATGAGGCGTACAAGTATCTGCCGGACTCGGTGGATAGCTACCTCACTCCCCAGGAGCTCTCGATTATGATGGAGAACGCAGGTCTTCAGAGAGTATGGTATAAGATGCTAGGTCTGGGTACGTTGGCTTTGCATGTTGGAGAAAAACCAGTGGGGACTGGGTAGCCATGAGCAATTCGGAGATACTACGAGAAAGACATGCCCACCTGTGGGACAGACTGTTTCGCCATCCGTTTGTGGTTGGTATGGGAACCGGGCAGCTTCCCCTGGAAAAGTTTCAGTTTTACGTGAAGCAGGATTACTTCTTCCTTGTCCAATACAGTAGGATGCTGGCTTTGGCTACTGCCAAGGCACCTGGCCTTGCGAATGTGAGCCGATTCGCCGATCTGCTCAAGGAGACCCTGGATACGGAGATGTCTCTCCACCGCGCCTTCTGTGCAAAGTTCGGGGTTTCCTCTGACGAGTTGGAGAGCACTCGCCCAGCGCCTATCACTCGGGCGTACACCGATTACCTGCTTCGTGTGGCCTACGAGGGCACCATAACTGACGTAGTCGCCAGCCTTCTGCCCTGCCAGTGGGGATACGTCGAGACGGGCCTCTATCTGTCCCGGACCGGCGACACCTCGGAGCAGAACCGATATGCGGAATGGATTCATATGTACTCATCGGAGGAGTTCACGGCCTTCGTGGGATGGCTGCGGGAGTTTCTGGACGACCTTACCAGAGGGGCAGATGAGAGAGAAGTGGAGCGTCTGTCAGACCATTTTCTGACGGCGACCCGCTATGAGTACCTCTTCTGGGAGATGGCCTACCATCTCCAGGACTGGCCCATATAGCAGGGCGAGATCCTTCGCCGGGTCAGGACAGGCTCTGCACCCGCATTTCAGAATACCTCAGCATTGTATAGATCGCCGAAAAGACGGTTAGAACCAGAATGGTAAAGGCCGACGTTAGGAGAAATCAACGGACATCCAGCCGTCTATTCTTCGTATCGTACTGCCACGGCTGAATCTTGGATATACTCAGGGGAGTCCGTTCCCTTGATGAGCCAGATAGCCTTCTGGCGGTCCCGGGAGAAGACATACAGGCCGTGGGGTAAATGGGAACTGCCCCTCCCTACTCTCCCGAGCCCGCTCCCAGGTTCTTCAGCACGCAGGGGATGTCCTGGCCTTGTATACTGCTGCTGCCATAGACGTACCAAAGGCTCGTTTCCGGAGGTGGCTGACCGCACCCGCTCTATCCCGTGGTCGACATTCATGTTATATGCTAAAGGTTTTCTGAGGCGCTCCCCCTACTAATGCCACGTGTTCGTGGGAATACGGCCACGGGGGCGCGCACCAGTCCTCGTAGGATATCACTTCCTCTTGCACCACATACAGGAAGTGGTATGCGCCCATGTCGATCAGGAAGCGGAACTGCCTTTGCAGGCCTGACGCGGGTTTCTCGAAATCTCCGTGGGAGGTAGCCTTGGAAGCGCCTATGGTGCTCTTCCAATTCTGCCATTCGACGGGGATTCTCAGCAATGACATCTAGCTTGCGGCGGTTTCTGACAACCCGTCGACCCTTGATCAGGTTGGTGACTACCGCCTGATCGAAACCGCGGAACGCTTGCCAGCTTTCGGGCCATTTTGACTCAACTACCTCCCAGGAAATACCAGTCTGGAACACCTACTTGCTCAGGGCCTCTGGGTAGTCGGCAAGATTACCTGGATTGGTTCCTCTCGGGTGCTTGCATTGATAGTTCCTTGGGAGTTCTTTTGTATCCCCTGTTGATCATGATTTGGTCACACGCGCGAGCCTAAGCGGGAGTGAGAGTTTCTGCCGCTAGAAAGTGGTCAGGATGTGGTAGGGCTCTCCAACTCCTCCGCTACCGATTGAAGCGACACCTCCCGCTGCGTGCCCTGGGTCATGTTGCGGAGGATTACAGTGCCATTCTTTATTTCATCCTCTCCCAGGATTAGGGTAGAGGGTATGCGTAAGGAGTTGGCGTAGCGCATCTGGGCTTTCAGGCTGCGGCCAGCCGGGGCCAGAATAGCCCCTATCCCCTTGCTCCGTAGCTGTGATGCCAGGGAGATTGCCGTTTCCTTGGCCTCGTCTCCCAGATATGTCACCACAGCGCTTACGAAACTGTCCTCAGGCACTGGCACCTCCTGGCGTTTGAGGTTGAGTACCATGCGTTCCATGCCTGCTGCAAAGCCGACGCCAGGCGTTGGAGGCCCGTTCAGTTCCTGAATAAGACCGTCGTAGCGACCTCCAGCACAGAGGGCGCTCTGCCCTCCCTCTTCAGGGGGGTGGATCTCAAAGACCGTGCGTGTGTAGTAGTCCAGGCCCCGTACCAGTCTGGGATTCACGGAAAAGGGGATATTCAGCTTCTGCAGGTAGCTCAACAACTTCTCCCAGTGGACTCGGCACTGGGCGCAGAGGTGCTGCGCGGTTTGCGGAGCCTTCTGAGCTATGGCTACGCAGGTTGGCTGCTTGCAGTCCAGCAATCGCAGGGGGCTGCGTTGCAGCCTGTCCTTGCAGTCTTGGCACAGTTGGGATGCCAGAGGCGTGTAGTAGTCTTTGAGGTGCGCCAGGTAGGTTGGCCTGCACTGGGGATCGCCTATGCTGTTGATGAGCAGGGTAAGGTTGGTGAGTCCTAGGTCGCTCATGAGCTGCCAGGCCATCTCAACCACCTCGGCATCCACGGAAGGATCGCCGTCTCCCAGGGCCTCCACGCCAAATTGATGGTGTTGACGGAATCGCCCTGCCTGGGGACGCTCGTAGCGAAATGTCGGCGAGAAGTAGTACAGGCGCACTGGCTGGAGCATGTTGCGCATGCCGTGTTCCAAGTATGCGCGGCATGCGGGAGCTGTGCCCTCGGGACGAAGGGTCACGGAGTCGCCTCCTCGGTCCTCAAAGGAGTACATCTCTTTCTCCACAATATCAGTGCCCTGGCCCACGCCCCGCACGAACAGGTCGGTGTTCTCGAACACAGGGGTCTCAAGGCGACCATAGCCAAATCGCCGCGCCATAGCCCTGGCTCCGGCCTCGACATAATGCCAGTACCTCTGCTCTTCCGGCAGAATATCTGCCGTGCCTCTGGGAGCACGGTACAAAACGCTCCTCCTGTTACTAATGCCTGGGAGAAGGATAGCCTACGGCAAAGCATTTGCCAAGAAGGCGGGGTACTCTTTGGTCGAATGAGCGCACTTGCTGCCATGTCATATCGCGGGGTAAGATGATACGGGATGGTGTGGCCCCTCCTTGGAGACTGCAATGGGAAACGTATCTAAGGTGGAGGAAGAGAGCGCTTGTAGCTCAGTTGGATAGAGCGCAGCCCTGCGAAGGCTGAGGCCGTGGGTTCAAGTCCCGCCAAGCGCACCATTTCACACCAAAATGTCAAACGGGGCGGCTAAGTAAGCCTGCCAGTCGTTGGTTCACCACGTTGATGAGAGAATTGCCTGGGTATAGGAAGGGCAGAACTATAAACATAGACCCCGCAACTAGTAAGCAGATAATACAGGGGAGAGGCGGTCTAGGATTGGTAAGGAGACAGCACGACCCCTGGGGAGAAGCTATGGCTCAGCAGACATGTCATAGGTTTCCACATAAGATAGACCTTGAAAGCTCTCATCTGTCTTACTCCGGCCACCGACTATCAGGATCCTGCCATCCTTGAGCAAGGTAGCTGTGTAGAACTCGCCATGTTCTTGGCTAAGTTTTCCAACTGATGACCATGCGCCTGTATCTGGGTCACGGGCTTCTAGAGTTCTACTGCCCACCACGAGCACTCTGCCAGCGTCGAG
>JASLXI010000019.1 GCA_030740415.1 Dehalococcoidia bacterium | reverse complement strand
AAATCCGTTGTGCCACGTTGTCGTAGTTGTGCTCTAGCAAGGGCCTATAGAACTGCAAAACTCTCTCGAATACAGCCAAGGAATCTGCTTCCTTCATAGCAATGATGTCTGCCAGGCATTGGGTGAGAGTGGCAATTCCTTCTCTGGTTGCAACAGGTACTTTGGCCGTGTCGATTGATATGGGATCGAATTGATTGCTCGCAACATGATCATAAACAGAAGCAGCGGTCACCGGCCCTACTCCATCTAAGAGTTGAAGAATCCTAAACCAGGCAATCTCGTCCCTGGGGTTAGCAAGGATTCTGAGGATACCTACCAGGTCTTTGACATGGGCAGCCTCCAGGAATCTAAGCCCTCCATACTTGTGGTAGGGAATGTTTTTTCGGGCCAGGGCAATCTCCAGAGAGGCTGAGTGGTGGGAGGCCCTGAACAACACTGCCTGCTTTCTCAGGAGTATCCCTTCCTCATAGTGCTCAAGTACCCTTTTGATCACTGCTTCGTCCTGGTAGGTCTCATCTTGACAGGTGATCATTTTTGGACGCTCTCCACCGTTGTTATTCGACCACAACTCCTTGGCATACCTTCTTTGCGCCTGGGCTATAATTCGGTTGGTAGTCTCCAGAATAGGCTGGATTGACCTGTAGTTCTGCTCTAGCGTGACAACCTTTGTTCCAGGGAAATGGTCTGGAAAGTCCAGGATGTTCTGCACCGTTGCTGACCGAAAGCTGTAGATGCTCTGGGCATCGTCTCCGACCACGGTGATGTTCTTGTTGTCCCTTCGCATACGAAGGAGAATTCCCGCTTGTAACCTATTGGTGTCTTGGTACTCGTCCACCAGGACATGGTCGAACAGGCTGCTAACTACCTCTGAAACCTGGTCGTCACCGAGTAGAAAGTAGAGATACAAAAGAAGGTCGTCATAGTCCAGTAGGTTGCTCCGTTGCTTGCGAAGGGCGTACTCTCTGAACAAGGTGTTCAGTTGGTCGCCCCATTCCTGACACCAGGGAAAGTTCCTGGTGAGAATCGCGTTTAGCTTTTCATTGCCGTTAACGCGCCTGGAGTAGATGCTCATGCAGGTGCTCTTCCTTGGGAACCGTCTGTTCAGCCCAGAGAAGCCTAGATCGTGTCGCACGATATCTAGTAGGTCTTCGGAATCAGTGCGGTCCATGATTGTGAAGTCTGAGGTCAAACCCGCGGGAATAGCGAATATTCTCAATAGCCGATTAGCGATGGCGTGGAAAGTACCTCCCCACACCCGCTTAGCCACTGCAGGTCCATCAGGAATAGCCGATGCTGCTCGTCGAATCATCTCCTCAGAGGCTCGTCTGGTGAATGTAAGCAGCAGAATCCGCTCCGGTGCGACTCCCTCGCTGAGTAGGTGAGACACTCGGGCGGCAAGGGTTTTGGTCTTTCCAGTGCCTGCCCCTGCTACGATTAACAGTGGCCCTTCATCGTGAGTGGCGGCTTTGAACTGTTGCTCGTTTAATTCGTTACGCCAAATCTCGCTACTCTGTTGTGCCTTGAACATTAGGTCCTGCTTTTTGAGAGTGTATGCGCACAAGCGTTCGCATATAGTATCTGATTCTTGGGGCTGGTGCAAGTCAGTTAGAGGAAACGTCGCCATTGCTCATCCTATGGTTCATGTCAACTCCAGTCCTTGGATTTAGGAGCTGTCTTAAATGCAGGCATTGCTCTGGCCGCTGTCACCACAACATTCATAGTCCCCTCTCTGCGTGACACATAGCCTCTGGCTATTACTAACGGCTCCCTGAAGACCTGCCTGTACTGCTCGTAAGTCTTGGGCCACAGGACCAGAGGAGTATGCCCACATTCGTCCTCCAGAGTGACGTATACTGCTTTCGCCAGAGGCCGCTGACGCCTAATGACTAGTCCGGCTACAATCACCCGCGTCCCGTCTTCAAGTCCTGCAACCTCTGTACTGGTAATGACGTCTGATCCCAACTGTTTTCTGAGATATGCCATGACGTGCCCTGCCGGGTGTAGGCCCATGGTTCGGTATTCCTCCTCCATGCTCTCCCAGGTCAGTAAGGAATCGAGGTCTACCTTGTCCTGCTCTACTGGTAAAGATAAGGTGAACTGACGATTCACTGGGCGGTATCTCAGGCCAACTTCCCATCTCGCAGCTCGCCGATCTTCGACGATGGCATCAAAGGCCCCAGCATTCACCAGGTTCTCCAGGGATTTTTGCAATAGCCCTGTCCGCTCCATGAGTTCGTCAACGGAACCGTAGCGTCCATCGCGGTTTCTGATTTCCACTATAGCCCTAGCTGCTGTGAGGCCCACCGATGCCACATTCCGAAACCCCAGGCGTAGAGAACCGTCTTCCAGAGCACATCGCTCATGGCTCAGGTTCACATCGGGGTTCATTACCCGAACATCGTGCTTTCTGGCGTCCTCTTTCAGGGTCTCCAAATTGTAGAAGCCCATGGGTTGCTGATTGAAGATGGCGACGTAGAACTCCAGGGGATAGTAGCGCTTCATCCAGGCAGCCTGATATGTGGTAACCCCGAAGGCAAAAGCATGAGACTCCGGGAACATATAGTGACCGTTGAACTTGGAGAAGATTCGCTTGGCCGTCTCCTCGTCTATCCCATTGGTGGCAGCACCGTTCTTGAACTTCTCCCAGTAAGCCTGTAAAAGCTCTGTGCTATTCCGATACCCATAGGCCCGCCGTAGCTGGTCGGCCTCTAATGGGGAGAACCCCGCAACGTCCATTGCCACCTGGTTCACCTGGTCCTGGAATAGGATCACTCCGTGGGTCTTCTCCAATGCTCGGCGCTCCAAATCATGCTCGAAAGTTGTGGGTTCAACATGGTTACGGCGGCGGATGTACTGGCTGACTCCACCGTTCATTCCCACCCCTGGTCTTATTGCCGCAATCTCATGAGCCATGTCATAGAGGTTCCTGGGTCTGATTCGTGGCGTAGTCTGCATCTGGGCTGCGCTCTCCACCTGGAAGATGCCTATGGTATCGGCCTTGCAGATCATGTCGTAGACTTCCTGGTCTTCAAAGTTGATGCGTGAGAGGTCGGGCCTGTGCCCTGTGCGTTCTTCGATGAAATCCAGAGCATCTTGCATCTGAGACAGGGCACCCAGGGCCAGGAAGTCTATCTTCAGAAATCTGGCGTCGTCTATGCTGTCCTTGTCCCATTGCATTACGAACCTGTCTTTAATGGCGCTGGGCTGGATAGGCACTAGGTTCGTGAGTGGCTCTGATCCTATGACCATTCCCCCTGGATGTTGGGCCAAGTATTTGGGGAACCCGTCCAACTCCACTGCTAGCCGCACTAAGTCACGCCATCCCGGAGCATTGATGCTGTCCCGGAACTCTGGTAAGGCCGCCATCTCGGAGGCCAGACTGCGGGCATGTCCGTGGTCAGCCCGCTTGGCTAACTTGTACACCTGGTCTGTAGGTATTCCCAAGGCTAGCCCCAGGTCTCGTACAGCACCCTTGAGCTTGTAGGTAGAGATCATCCCTGTCAGAGCGGCCCGATCCCAGCCATACTTTTTATGAACCCTCTTAATTAGCTCCTCCCGGATGTTCCTGGAAAAGTCCAGGTCAATATCTGGTACAGAGGCCATGTCATCATCGGGCAGAAAGCGCTCTAAGGAGAGGTTGAACTGTAGGGGGTCGATGTGGGAAAGGCCGATGAGGTAGCCTACAAGCATGGCTACACTGGAACCTCTCCCTCTGCCGGGGGGATTCTCCTCCAGAGGAATCTCCCTATCTGTGAGGCCCAGGTCTATCATTACCTCCCGTGCTAGCTGGATGATGTCGTGGTAGATAAGAAGGAAGCCGGCCAGCTTGTGTCGGCGAATGAGACGAAACTCCTCGTCCAATCTTGCAGTTACCTTGTTATGGATGGTTCCGTAGCGCCGAATGGCTGCCTCCTCACACAGATGGTGTAAGTACTCCTCCTGGGTATATCCCTCGGGGACCGGGGACTCTGGAAGACGATAGCCCAGGTCTCTTGTGAGATCGAAGCTGGTGCAACGCCGAGCGATACGCACCGTGTTGGCAATGGCATCGGGATAGTCACTAAAGAGTTCGGCCATCTCCTCTGGGGATTTGAGGTAGAACTCGGAGTTGGCCCGCCTCTCTCTGTGGCTTTCCTCCAGGCTCTTTCGATGCTTGATGGACACCAGGCAGTCTTGAAGTTGATGCCGCTCTTTGACGTGGTAGTGAGCGTTGTTGGTGGCAACTACTCCGATGCCTAGGCTGTTGGCTATCTGCGCCAGACGGCAAATCCGTACCGTGTCTCCATAGACCAAGTTCTGCTGAAGCTCCAAGTAGACATTCTCCCTGCCGAACCAGTTGATGTATTGCTCTGCGGTTTCTTCCGCTTCTTTCAGCCTACCTTCCTGTGCAAGGTACGGTATCTCCCCTTTACGACACCCGGAGAGCAGTACCAACCCTTGGGCGTGATCGGCAAGAAACCGAGGGTCGAGGTCAGGGTTCCGTCTATCGGTAATCATCCTGGCAGAAGATAGGAGTCGGCACAGGTTTCTATAGCCCTGTTGTGTCTCCACCAGAAGGGTAATGTGGTAGCCCCCAGTAAGTGTGACTTCTGCTCCAATGATGGGCTGAATTTCCAGGGAGCGGGCAGCCTGAGCGAACTCCATTGCCCCGCACAGGTTATCGTGGTCCGTCAGGGCCAGGGCAGAATAGCTCAGCTCTACAGCGCGGGTCAGGAGCTCATGAATAAATGAGGCTCCTTCCTGGAAGGAGTAGTTGCTGTGGCAGTGGAGCTCAACGTACGGCATGTCTACTCATGTCTTTTGCGAGTACCACTGCTCGGAGATAAGATCCTGAAACACCGTTATTGTGATCCCTCCATCCGCGACGCAAGTGAAATAGTTCCGACTCACTGGCTGCTCTCGCCACCACTCGTCTTCTATTCGCCATCTATCAGATACCGACCCCACGCTGAACCATCGCCCCCGTAGTCTGAAGGACACTGGTAATCCATTCTCATTGACCTTCGTAAGTAGGGCAGTGGGTTCATTTAAGGATCGTATGTCACCAGGGCCCGACGTCTTTCGGGTATCCTTGACCACGGCTCTACCTCCCGCACTTCATAGATGGGGTTCTTACCTTGAGACGCCTTTAGTTGGGCTATAGCCTGACGCAGTTGGTCCCTTCGCCTTATATCCTGAAATAAGTTTCCCTGAAGACCCGCCTCTCCCGTGAGTTCTTTGAGGGTCAAGCTGACGTCTTCCAGGGGACCGGGCAGAGCCATGCCCTCCAGCGACGATTTGATAACGAATAACGCATGGCGTCTCTCTCCCGCGGGCGTTTTGAAAACTATGCGACGGTGCCAGCTAGGTTTGTTGTAGACTGTCCCTTCCAACAAGGAGATACGAGCATATCTACCTCGCATCTCTGGCCTAGCGAAGATTCTACCTAATAAATTGTCCACAGCGATGAGCAGAGTAGTGATTTCCACTGTTGGGGTAGGTAAAGTGAGGGACTCCTGCAACTCTTCTTCGACTCGATGAGGGATCAATGGTGTATCGTCTACGCCCTGGGACAAAAGCCATAACATTGCTCCAACCTTGCCAAATTGGGCTTGTATAGGCCCAATAGGTCGCTCTGCCACTTGCCCAAGGGTGTTCAGACCGAAACCATGCAAGCGTACTTTGATAGCCCATTCTAAGGGGAGCATATCTATAGACCACGGCGCCACAAAGTCCCTGACGTTATGGGGAGTCCTGTGTACCCTTCCTGGCTGGGCACTGAGGGCTGCCAGATAAGCAGGGAACTTGCCTTCGCTGGCACCTACACGCGAACCCAGATATGACGGCACGGCCTGGAGCAGCAGCTCAAAAAGCCGCTCTTCGCTGCCGTAGGTATCCTGCAGCCCATCAAGGCTAACGTAAGCGCAGCTTAGGCCAGCGGTCTCCACCACCGGGCTTCTATAGCCGAGGCGCAGGACAACGTTGTTGAACTCTTGCTCATACCGAGCACTATCAGCCTCGATAGGCACTGCATCCTTGCACCGAGCTAGAGCTTCCTGGAGGGACATTCCGGGCAAGACAGCCTTCGCCGCTGGAGAGGCATCCAGCACAACTCGTCGAGACCCCTGGCGCTGAAAAATAACAGCCTTCCGTTGTCTGAGCCCAGGGTCTCGTTCCATCTCCAGTTTGAATGGAAGGTGGTCTATCAGAACACAGGCAACATGCATAGGCATACCACTCCCAAGGAAGTAGAGATCGATGATAACTGTGGCCTTACAGGCCAGTGTTATCCAAGGCACGGCGTAAGGGCCGTGGTGGGGGTCTCATGGGGATGCGTTGTATTGTTGCACAACCCCTGAAACCTTGGATAACTAAAATAGGACAGATGTTCTGCTTTGTCAAGAGGGGATTAGCTTGTTAATTCAGGGCAGGGGCGGCTGTGTAGGGCGTGAGGCGCTCAGATGCAAGGATGTTGTAAGGGCTTATAAGGCTATTGTGGGGTTGGAGAGATATGTCTCAACGCCTCCAGTTGTACCTAATTCCCCACGGGACTCCTGGCCGTCTAGAACTTGAAGTTTGGGCGTGAGAGCCTAGGCAGTAGTCTGGGGAGTCGCCTAGTCCCCACACCGATATCTCGTCGCTGGAACAGCACTAGGGTCAATAAGAAGGCCACTACCAGAATTCCCACGAGTCCTGCTACATGTCCCCAAGAAACCTGGCCCGTTAACGCTTCTTGCCCCCGATAGTACGTAGTCACCATCAAGGGCCGGAAGGGCTCCAGTCCGGTGACCATACGCGCAAGAGACTCCAGAATGTAGGAAGCGACCACCAATACAGCCATTGCAGTACCAGCAAATAGCCTGCCTGGCAAGGCCAAAGAAAACAAAGCTGACAAATAGGCGATTGTCAGTAGGAAGAGCCACATCAGCGCCATGGCGACTGTTATGCGGATACTGGCGGCTTCCACTCCAGCCGTCAGGACCCCTACCCAGAAGCAAGCAAGAACCACAAGCATGACGGCGGCGGTGGCCGTGGCCAGGGCCACTAGCTTCATCGTTCCCAACCTAAGCCGGGTGACTGGCTCTGCCAGCAGTAGCTCCAGGGTTCCCTGAGACTCTTCTCCGGCGATCACAGACGTTCCAGCGAGAATGGCGAACACCGCCAGGGCCATGTGAGCGTAGCTGAAGAACTCCATACTTAGATATCCCTCCAGGGTATCTAAGGAGACCTCAGCACCAAAGAAACTCAGAAACCCTTCCGGCAGCTGGTCCATCATCTCTCCGTAGATGGACGACACGCTGGGATATAGGGCTGTCGTCAGTAGCAATAACGCCCCGATTCCCAATCCCCAGCCCAGTATCTGACCACGGAAATCCCGTAGAGACTTGATTAACAAAGGATCACCCATCGGTAGCCCTCACTGTCTCGGAGGTTTCTCCCTGGTAATAGGCCAGGAAAACCTCCTCAAGGGTTGCCTGTTCCGTTGCTACGGCAAGAACGTGATAACGGGACGCCGCCTTCAACACCCCGTCCACGTCTCTGGCCACTTCCACCTGAAGGGTGGTCTTAGTAGCGTCCAGCAGCCGCACTCCCGGCAGCCTGGTAAACTCCTCGCTGGCCACTGGCTGACCAAAAGTGATGCGCATTCGCTGGAGCCGTCGTAGCTTCAGGCCCTCCACCGACTCGACTGTAACCAAGCGTCCTTTTCGCATAATGCCCACTCGGTCACAGATGTACTCCACCTCTGGAAGGATATGAGATGAGAAAAACACCGTCCGCCCTTCTTCACGGGCCTCCCGTAGAAGCTCAAGCACCTGATGCTGGGCTAAGGGGTCTAGCCCTAGTGTGGGTTCGTCCAGGATGAGCAACTGGGGCCGCGACATCAGCGCCTTCGCCAATCCAATCTTCTGACGGTTTCCGTGGGAAAGTCGGCCTATGGGTGTTGTTAAATCAACGTCCAGGTGCTCACAGACGTGACGAACATAGTCCCAAGAAACCTGACCGGGCCGAAGCGATGCAAAGAGCCTTAGCAACTCCTGGCCGTTGTAACCTCGGTAGAGTTCCAACTCCCCTGGAAGGTATCCTACAAGTTTTCGCACCTCCAATGACTGGCGGTGTGAATCCAACCCAAAAACACAGGCGCATCCTGCGGTGGGTCGAATAAGGTCCAACATTAACCGGATGGTAGTGGTCTTTCCCGCGCCGTTTGGGCCTAAGAACCCGAACACCTCACCTGCCTCCACGACCATATCCAGAGAGTCAAGTGCCAGAACGGACGAGGTATAGGACTTTGTCAGCCCATCCGTCTTAATAGCAGGTATGTTCGTTGGCTGCATCGATATAACCAGTCAACCAGAAGCCGTTGTTCTTTTGAGACTCACCCTATACCAGCATTGATTCTCGGGTAACAACAGTCGAGTCGGTGCTGTACGCCCCATATATCCGTATCGCACCTTCAGGAACATCAACGCGACGATGATTAAATACTTCACATAGAAGCATTTCGGTGATCTTAGTAAGAAACGCACGGACTGCTATGTTTGCTGCATAGGAAGGGGTGTAATCCGCCATCTGTTTCTCCTTTCTAGAGAAGTATAACCGAAGATGGTCAAGGGGAGTCAGGGCTTAGCACTTAAGTGTAATAGCAAAAGACACCTATTTCAGATCCTGTGCTGCAATGGTGCATCAAACGCTATCGAGTCCTGGAGAGGCCCATAGAGGTATATCGTCGGGCTTCAGAAAACTCAGCTCACGCCTCAGCTCCCTGCAGTCTGGAAGCACACGGCTAAACGAACCCCAAAACCTTCCTGAATGGTTCAGATGGTCGAGATGTGTGAGTTCATGGTGAAGCACGTATTCAACGAGGTGCTTAGGAATGAACAACAGATTACGGTTTAGGTTAATATTGCGCTTCTTCGAACAGCTCCCCCACAGACTCACTTGGTTCTTCACATATGTCCTCTTGAACCTCAATCCTCTATCCTCAGCTAGCAAA
>JASLXI010000199.1 GCA_030740415.1 Dehalococcoidia bacterium | reverse complement strand
ACCTGCGAATAGAGCACAGCGTTGGCAGGGCTCCCGTGTCTCTCCTGGGAATGTCCTACCTCAAGCAACGGTTGGACGGAGTTGAGGCTATATCGGAGGTGCTGCGAACCACCGGCACGGTGTCCACCGGCGCATTCGATCAGACTACGATATCCATTATGGCGGTGGACACCGATAGCTTTGCCAATGTGGCGTGGTACCGTGAGGACTTCACCAACGAGAATTCTCTGATAGCACTCACGGAGACCATCGATGTCGATCCGTCTCTCTCCCTATTGAGTGACGGAATCCTCTTGCCCCCATACGCGACTAACCTGAGTCTATGGGTGAACCCAGGCGCCATCGACCCCAGGTCATCTCTTACGGGCAGGGTTAGAGACGCGGGAGGATTCTACTTCGACATTTCCTTCGGGCAGCTGAACTTCGAGGACTGGAGACTAGACTCCAAAGGCTGGATACGCCTTGACGCCGATCTCTTCCCCTCACGTTCTCGGAGATCCCTGCCGTTGCGAATCAACGAGACCGGTTGGTTGGACTTCCTAGGTGCTGTACCACCCTTCACCTTACTTTCCATCCGGGTAAACATGAATTCCGCACGAGACCCTGGAGCCATATTCCTGGGAGACCTGTCCGTTGTTACCCCATTTGAAGAAATACACCTCGACGATTTTCAGTCGTTTCTGGACAACTGGCACGTTGTGGAGGACTATGATGTCCCTGGGCTCTTTGCTCTGGAGCCCAGCGAAGCAGTGGCACGACCAGGCACTCGGGGTTCAGCTGACAATGCGGATAACGATGCGCCACCCGGGCAGAAAGCTAGGCCTGATACGGGCTCGGCTGCTCTGAGCTGGGTCCCAGGAGGCCTGGCATTCCCGGGGATCCGAGAGGGAAAGCCTGAAGAACCCGTGCCCGCCATAGTGAGCAGGTCACTGCTGGACGTAGCCGGGGCTCAATTGGGAGATAGCCTCACAATAGGCACAATCGACGCTACCGTACCCATCAAGGTGGTCGCAGTAGCTGACTATTTTCCCACCCTCGACCCCAGGGAAAGGCCGTTCATAGTAACAGACCTGCGCACACTCAACCTCTACACCAACCTCCACGGCCAGGGGTTGGTCGGTGGAAGCAACGAGATATGGACGAGCCTAGATGGTGTTAATGCCGATCCAGGGGAGGTGGTCGGGGCTCTGAATGGTTTCGGAATAAATATGGGGGAAACCTTCGTCGCCGCGGAGATGGTATCGCAACGAGTAAACCAGCCCCTAGTTAACGCCGGATGGGGCGGCCTTCTGATACTGATGTTCCTGGCCCTTGTTCTGGCCAGTGCATCGGGAGTGATGCTCTTTTCCTATACCAATACACAGGAACGGAACACCGAGTTCGCTCTCCTCCGCACCTTGGGCTTCTCTAGGGGCCAGCTTAACGGCGTGGTATGGTTCAACCTCCTCCTGGTGATGGTCTGCGGCATAGCGCTCGGCACATGGGCCGGGCAGCAGATAGGAATCAGTGTACTGCCGATTCTCGAGGTGGCGGAAGAGGGCATCAGGGTCACTCCGCCGATGGTCCTGCAAATCAACTGGGGCATCCTTCTAGGGACATATCTAATTCTCGCCGTGGTCGCCACAACGACAGTGGTGTGGCTGGCCTGGATCACGACCAAGCTAGACGTACAGCGAGTCCTGCGCATCGGTGAGGCTTGACCCAGCATCCAGGATAAGGTATAGAGATTCATAAGGAGCACTTGCATGGAAAACTCCGCTGAAGAACAAGGCGAGCCTTACATTGATTGCCGGGACCTGTTCAAGATTTTCAAGAAGGCAGACCTGGAAGTGGTTGCCCTGCGAGGCGTTGATATGGAAGTGGAGCTGGGAGAGATGGTCGCCATTGTGGGGGCCAGCGGCAGCGGCAAGAGTACTCTGCTGAACATTCTGTCCGGCCTTGATAGGCCATCGGCAGGCCAGGTGCGGGTGGGAACCAGGGATTTGCTGAACATCTCAGACCAAGAGCTTGTGCTCTACCGACGGTTGGAGGTGGGCTTTGTGTGGCAGGCCACGGCCAGAAACCTAGTCCCCTATCTTAGCGCCAGGGACAACATTGAGATGCCCCAGGCCATCGCTGGAAAAAGCCTGGAACCCCGGCGGGCCAGAAGCCTGGAATTGCTATCCATTCTGGACATGGAGAACAAGGCCGACAGGAAAATATACGAGCTGTCCGGGGGAGAGCAACAGCGGCTAGCGATAGCAGTAGGTATGGCCAATAGCCCACCCTTGCTGCTGGCAGACGAGCCGACCGGTGAGCTGGACACCCAGATGGCGTCCCAGGTCTTCCAGTTACTGCGGGAGATAAATCGCATCTATCACGTCACCATAGTAGTGGTGACCCACTATCCTGGAGTGGCAGAGCACATGGATCGGGTGCTCCACATAAGAGACGGCCGTATCAGCTCGGAAAGTCACCTGGAGTCGGTCCATGCCGAAGCAGGAGATCCCCTACCAGAAGAGTATCTAGTAGTGGACAGGGTTGGTCGTCTTCAGCTCCCCCAGGAGTATGTTGACAAACTCCAAATGCAGGGCTTGGCGAAAGCGGATATCGCCGGCAACCAGGTGAACATAAAGCCCGCATCAAGAAGCCCAAGGCCAGGCCAGAGACACAGGTCAGACCCAGCAGAGAAGACATAGCCGTCGGTATCAGATATCCCTTTTCGAGAGGCATAAATATGTTGGAAGCCACTCTATCAGCCCAGACAAAGCAGCCGATAATATCCGTCC
>JASLXI010000198.1 GCA_030740415.1 Dehalococcoidia bacterium | reverse complement strand
CGCTTAACCCGGGCATCATCTGTTGCTCAATAACTGGCTTCGGTACCTCCGGACCATACAAGGACATGCCAGCTTATGACATAATAGCCCAGGGCATGAGCGGCATCATGAGCATAACGGGCGAGCCCGACCGACCCCCTGTGCGTACCGGCCCCGCCATTGCCGACTTCACTACGGGGATGTTCGCCGCCATAGGTGTCTGCGCCGCAGTAGTGGGCCGAGCGCAAACCGGAAAGGGCCGGAAAGTCGAGGTATCTCTCTTGGACTCCTGCCTGTCCCTCCTTTCCTACCACATGTCGTACTACTTCTGTTCTGGCGAAGTCCCTGGCCCTCTAGGATCAGGCCACTTGTCATTGATACCCTATGGAGCTTACCAGACCAGGGACGGCTTCATCACCGTGGGCGTCTCCTGGCCTCGGGTCGCCCGCACTCTGGGTCTGGATTGGATGATAGATGACCCCAGATTCAATACTCAGGAGGCTAGGTGGCTGAATCGAGAAGAGTTCGAAAAAGTGTTCGGAGAACGGCTGCGTCAGGCTACGTCAGAGCAGTGGCTAAAACTGATGCGGATGGACGATATAGCTGCGGGTCCGGTCAATACGCTAGATGCGGCTGCGGCCGACCCTCAGGTTCAGCACAACAGGATGGTTCTGAACATAGAGCACCCTTCAGGTGGTGAGGTGAAGTTAGTAGGCAATCCAATCAAGATGCCTGGATCGATAGACGAGAAGTACTCTCCACCGCCTACCTTGGGACAGCACAATGATGAAATACTCCGCGGCCTTCTGGGCTATTCCGAAGAGACCATCCGGGAGATGGAGAAACAGGAACAGTCCCGGGCGGCGGAATTGGGCGCCCACCTGCACAAGCGCCGATAGGAAAATCCACTAATGGGCACACCTCGCTTGCCATTCAGTGAGGCACCCGTAGCGAAAGGTATTGACCGATGCAGGCCGGTATAGTAGCGCGCACGTCGTAGGCCGATGTATGAAAGGCTGAGTGCCGCGTCCTAGTTGCCAGCTGTCACTGCCTGCTTGACTGGAAAAGCCAGGGACAGCCGCCAAGTTTGGGCCGAACCCATTGACAAATGCCCGATTGCCATTTATCATTGGCGCTAATATAAATAGTGAGGTGATAGCAGGCATGATACTTATAGGTTTAGCATTAGCGCTATTTTTCTTGGTCGGGTACATTGGGACGGGTCTATTGTTCACACCACCAACATGGCTCGTCCACGTCGTCTACATCCTGATGATCCTGCTGGCTCTCGGTGGCGGCGTCACAGCGGCGCGGAAGCAGTGAGATTAGGATTATCGGTACGCAAGGTCTTGCGTACCGATTAAAGGGTCATCGAGTCTGACCGCCGACCCGTAGGGTCTGCTTACGTCGATTGTTAGGGGAATCCGAGAACCCTCGGGTTCCCCTCGTGTTCTTCTGGACTCTGTGTGCTTCCCTTCCGGCTAATAACAACCAAGGTGATTCTTCGGAGTCGATTGAGGCGTTATCTTCAGTAATATCCAATTCGCACCACCTGTATGCACCAGGGCATAATTCCCCTTCAGCCTGCTTCCGGAGAGACTGAACATCAATCTCCTGTCTGCCCGTTCTAGCAGATCGTAGTCCCCTTCGTCCCAGACCTCAACCGTTCCCGCCCCGTACATACCCTCGGGGATCTCGCCGGAGAAGGTAGCGTACTCCAGATGATGGTCACCTACCTGTACCGCCAGCCGCTTTACCCCCGGCTCTACAGGAGGGCCTTTAGGCACCGCCCAGCTCTTCAGCACCCCATCCAACTCCAGCCGGAAGTCATAGTGCAAGTGTGTGGCCTGATGTTTCTGTACCACGAAACGACGCTTCATTGCTTCTTGGACTTCTGACGGTGCTTGCGGAAAGATGGTTTCTCCGGCACTTTGACGCAAACACCCGCCTTGGGGTCGAAGTTGGACATCAACTTTTCTCCGTTCTCTTCACATATGGTGCAAGGAGTCGGTTTGGCAGCCCCGCTCATGGATCGCATGACCTCGAACTCTTTACTGCACTGGGGGCACAGATATTTGTATATCGCCATGTCTACCTCCCGAAGGCCTCAACGAAGCGCTCGAGAGATGCCCATCGCCAGGGCTACGATGACTATGATGGTTATGAGTCCGATCGTCGAGCGTTTGCCAGGGAGGTGTTTGGCCACCTTCCGTTCCTGGGAACGTCTTCTCCTTCGTCTGCTGCTCATATAGCCGACAGTCCATCTCCAGCGATGACGGGAACGCTAGAACCGGCGGTAGCGGACAGAGCGGGCCGTAGACTGGCGAAGTCTCACATCGCTCAGAGCGCAAGCTTATCGCGGCCCAACGGTGGATTCGGAGGGCCGGTCAGCAACGGTTATAGGCGGATTCAAATTTCTCCAGTTCAGGATAACCAGGGCTGCTATGATAGCGCTCAGCGCCATGTGGGCAAAGGATACGATCGTCCACGATGAGCTCAACAACGATATGACGCGGAGAACCGATATTATGATGGCCATGTAGGCTCCCCACTTCTTCAGCTTCCACAGAGCGTAGCCCGCGACCATCTCTCCCGCAGCCCAGACTAAGGCACCTACCCCTGCGGCATCGAATACTTCGTTGAGGCTGATGAGGCCTACACCTAGGTCAAGCAGGCCGAATATCCCTAGCAACAGACAGGCAACATCTATAGGGAAGGGTTTTCTCATTTCGTCCAACGCTCCTCACCACCTAAGTCAGGCACGAGGATATCCCATCGGAGTGTGAGTGTCAATGGCATGAGAGC
>JASLXI010000197.1:2547-2784 GCA_030740415.1 Dehalococcoidia bacterium | reverse complement strand
CAGCATTGGCAGAGCTGTTGGAGGCCACGGAAGTCACCTTGAAGGTGCGCTCCGGGCCAAACGGCAGGCTCTATGGCGCCGTCACCAATGCCATGGTGGCCCAGGAGCTAACCACGCTGATGGAAGTGGAATTCGACCGTCGGGATATAGCACTGGAGAGTGCCATTCACGAGTTGGGTAACTTTCAGGCAAAGGTGAAGTTGCATCCGGAGCTTACAGCCACCGTCAATCTGGTTG
>JASLXI010000197.1:0-2537 GCA_030740415.1 Dehalococcoidia bacterium | reverse complement strand
TTGAGGTCTTCGTTCACTGTGATTCGGTGCCATCGTTCACCCAGACGGGGCGGACGGTAGTCTCCAAGTTTCGTCGCTCGGTGTGGCACAACCCGCACAAGAACTGGATGCTCCTGAAGAAGATCCAGAACAAGCATAGATGTATGTAGAAAAGCTTCCGCCTCACGATGAAAGAGCCGAGGAATCTGTCATCGGTTCTCTCCTTATAGATGGCGATGCCATCAACACGGTGTCGACTCTGTTGAGGCCGGAGGATTTCTACGCCGAGAGGGCCAGATGGTGCTATGAGGCCTGTCTCTCCTTGTGGGAAAACAACGAGGCCATCAACTCGGTTACAGTCGGCCATCGTTTGGCGTTGCTTGAGAAGCTTGAGCAGGTGGGCGGCCCGTCCTATTTGGGCCACTTGATAAGCTCTGTTCCAACCTCAGCCCATGTAGAGCACTACGCTAGAATCGTCAGCAGGACTCATACGCTACGCCGTCTAATTGGGGCGGCGGGTGAGATCGCTTCCCTGGGATACGACGGCGGAGAGGATGTGGACAGGGCACTTTCTCAGGCTGAGGATCTGCTGTTCGGCATTCGCAGTGGCCAAGAGACAAGAGACTTCATTGCCATCCGCGATGTGCTTGACCACTACCTGGAAGAGAGCGCCAGGCTGGAAAATCCCTTGGAACAGGGGGAGACTCCTATATATACGGCCTTCGTGGACTTGGACCAACTTCTGGGAGGTTTTCAGCGCTCCGACATGATAGTGTTGGCCTCCGGGCCGAGCGTTGGCAAGAGCACCTTGGCTCTAAACATAGGCCGTTACGCAGCGGGGCAGGGGGCAGCAGTAGGTATTTTCAGTCTGGAGATGAGTCGGGAACAGATAGGCCACCGTTTCCTGTCCAGCGAGGCCAACGTGGACCTCCGTACCGTGCGTCAGCGGTTGTATGGCGACGTGGCTGAGCGCCGCATAGTGAACGCCGCCGGTACTCTCTCAGAGCTGCCTATCTTTTTAGATGACACACCTCTTCAAAGTATCGTCGAGATACGCAGCAAGGCTCGCCGTCTTCACATGGAGCGTAAGCTGGACCTGGTCATAGTGGACTATCTTCAGCTCATCCAGGGGACAGGGCGAAGAGAGAACAGGGTGCAGGAGGTCGGGGAGATCACCCGCTCTTTAAAAGGGATAGCTAGGGACCTGAACGTACCGGTGCTTGCGCTATCTCAGTTAAGCAGGGCCGTGGAAGCGCGTCCATCTCACAGACCCCAGCTCTCCGACCTGCGGGAGAGCGGAAGTATAGAGCAGGACGCCGATGTGGTGATGTTCATCCATAGAGAGGATCAGCGTCTTACCCTGGAGGAATGGGAGCGTCAGTATCCCGACCGGGACTATCCAGCCGGTCTTGCCGACCTTATTGTGGCCAAACACCGCCATGGCCCCCTGGATACCATCAGTCTGCGGTTCAATGGTGCCATGGCTCGCTTTGAAGACCTCCCAACTTCACGGGAGATATGATGACCTCGTCGACGGGATTCCCCGATAACTCAAGATTTACGCCTGTGCCCAATCTTCTCTTCGGCACGCTGCTGGAGGAGATCGATGATCTGCCGGTGCTGAAATGCCTGCTGAGGGTACTGTGGCTCCACTCGCAGAAGAAGGGTTTTCCCAGGTTCCTGACATGGGAGGAGCTGATGGCAGATAGGACTCTGGCAAGAGCCTTATCTATGAATGATGCCTCCCTTAATACAAACCTTGGAGCTACCCTTGAAAGAGCAAGAAAACTTGGTGTCGTGATCCATCTTCGCTTGGAAACGGACCAGGGGCTTGTTGATGTCTACATGCCTAATAGCCAGGAGGGACGTCGGGCCGCGCAGCACCTTGGGTCCAACAAACTGGATAAATTGCCTGCTGTTCAAGGAAGACCGCAGACCGCCCCAACGGCCAGACCCAATATCTTCTCGCTATATGAGGAGAACATCGGGATCATAGGCCATATCATGGCCGAGGAGCTGAAAGAGGCGGAGGAAAGCTATCCCCACGAGTGGATAGAGGAAGCCTTTCGTGAGGCGGTAGTGCAGAACAAACGCAACTGGCGCTACATAGAGGCCATCCTAAAGGGATGGATGACGGAAGGAAGAGAACATGGAGAGCCTGGGAGACATTCTAAAAAAGTTGACGCCAGAGAGTGGATCAGAAGGCATGGTCTACCCCGACCTTCACGATAACGAAGAAGAGGAGCAGAGTCCTCCTGCCTGCGCTATCTGTGGCGACTTCGGTTGGGTCCGGGTTGAAGTGCCCATAAACCATCCATACTTTGGCAAGGTGATTCCCTGTCGGTGTCAGCAGAAGGAAGACGATCCATCCCGTCTGGCCCGTCTGCAGCGGTACAGCAATATGGGCTCCCTCACTCGATGGAACTTCCAGGCTACGCAATCGGAGGGTCGTAGCACGGACCCGGACGACCGGGACCGGTTTCGTCAAGCGTATCAACGGGCGTCAGACTTTGCTGAAGACCCCCGAGGTTGGCTTGTCCTAAGTGGGCCCAGCGGCT
>JASLXI010000196.1 GCA_030740415.1 Dehalococcoidia bacterium | reverse complement strand
ACCTGTCATCGAGAACGAATCTCGCAAGGAAACTATCTGGTTGGGTCGCTCTGATTGTGTGGCGAGGTTCAATCAAATTGCGAGTCCCAATGAGATTGAGGCTCGCAACGGCCATGTCCCACCATAGTCAGAATTCGGGGACAGGACGCCTGCCCATGACTACAGGAAAACAAATAATGCACCCACGACCGCGCAGGTGCATTCTCAGACAGATATTGTATGCTTTCAGTGTACGCCGTTGTTACTAATAAGGAAATATAGATCTTCCGTCTCTTGAAGGGGGGCCACGTCCAGGTCCCGGATCAGAGTGTCCCGACAGATTTCATACTGGCGTAGCGCCTCGTCGCGACGACCTGCTGACCAGAGGGCATACATGAGACTCCTGTGGTTCTCCTCCCTCAGATCGTCCATGCGCAGAGCCTGTCGGAATCGCTGGATACTCCTCTCCGTGGCATCATGCTCCAGGTAAAAGATGGCAAGCCTTTTGAGGGCGGTGAGGCAAGTTTCCCTGAGATGCTCCCTCTCTCCCCTGCACCATTCGGCGTAGGCCTCATCCTCTAGCAAGTCACCCCTGTAGAGACTAACCGCAGCCTCATAGGCATCAATGGCTGGAACAACGTCACCATTCCGTTCCAGCCGTTCTGCCAGGCCGATGTAATCACGGAACTTGCCGACATCCAGGTGGTAGGGGGCTTCAGGGTTGAAGTAGTACCGATCACCATCGTTGCAGATGTATAGCCAAGGCTGGCCTTGCCTTGGAGGTTCTATCATTCGTCTCAATGAATGCAGCAGAACATGTAAGCGATTCACTCCTGCTTCGGGGTTCACCTCTGGCCACAGCAATTCGATTAGAGTATCGCGCCGCACGGGGCGTCCACAGTGAAGCACAAGGATCTTGAGAACGGTCAGGGCCCCACGGCGCTGAAATATCTCTGGTGTGAGGAGTTTGCGCTGGCGGTAGAGTTCAAAGCCTCCGAAGCAGCGTATGTCCAGAAAAGGTTCGATGGGAGCGGAATCCGCTTTACAGCCCTTCCTAGTTGACTCGCCCGACCAACCATCCTCGTGAATTGCATCGCTGAGTGCCGCCGGGCTCATTGCATTTTGAAAACGCAGATTGCGCTCCTGCTCGAGGTGGTTTTTCCACGCCTGTCTGACAACAGGTGCTGCTTGTCCGGCTGCCGTCAAAAGGGTAGCCAGATACCGCGTTGCTGGTGATGGTACACTTCCAGCATACCCTAACTGCACTATGCCCACCCTATCTCCATCTATCGGTAGTGGAAGGCAGTAGACTAACCCACTCTTAGCCGGTAGGTGCCGGCAGGATGGAGGCCATTGATACCGAGGTCCCTTCAAGGCTAGTCCGCGTCCGCGGACTATGACAGGGCACATTTGAGGTTCCTGGGCCTGCACATCGATGCACACCACATCCGCAAACTCACCCTCCTTCACTCGACGTACAGCACCACGGGCGCTCGAATCATACACCGTCAAAGCTCCCCCACGGGCATTCCCAATGAGCATTATCCTATGCAACACCGCTCGCAGAAGGTCATCGAAGCCCCCTGCTGAGTCCTGCGTGACTTCCAGAGATGCGTTTCCAATATTCTCGCGGACATGAAGAAGCCCGATTTGCAGAACAGTACTTATAGGTTGACTAGCCCAGGTCAGCAGGCGCATCGCTCGTTCAAGGTCTGGGTCAGGCTTACGTGTGGCAACATTGAGTACACCAATAATGCCTTCGGGACCGTGAAGCGGCACGGAGACGTAGGAATGGAACCCTCTGTCTTTCACCTGCGTCCTCAGGTAGCGAGTGTCCTCAGCAAGACGACTGATTACAATGGGTTCACCACTACTCTGTACAAGCCCGGGAAGTCCCTCTCCGGGACTAAAACGGGTAATCTGCGAAAAAGCCTTGATGAACGGCCCCCGATAGGCAGTCAGCAACATGTCTACTCCCTGCGGGTCCGCCAGAAACAGCTCCGCAGATTCCATGTTGGTGGCTTGACTAAGCCAATCTAGGGACTGGTCTATGCTCTGCTCCAGATTATCTGGAGAAAGAGACGATGCAAGCGTCGTTACAACTGCTAGATCACGCAACAAGCTCGGAGTCTCACTCCTGGAGGAGTTGGGCGTAACTGCAGTATCGTTGCTGGCCATGGACGAAGTGGAAAATTTCCGATGGTGCGCTGCGAGTACTGCAACGGCACCTCCAGGTTTATCTGGAAGACCGACCAGTTCAGCCCGGACTCTACTTCTTGGGCTCTCCTGCCTCGCAAGGAGCAAGGAGCAACTGGCGGTCAGGTCACCCCTTTGGAGTGCCTTGAGTGCATGACAGTTGGGCCGACAGACAACTTTGCCAAAGGAGTCATGACCGTCAAACAACTGATAGCAGGGCTGTCCCAGGGCCTCTGCCTCCTTAACGCCAAGCATAATTGAGGCAGCGTAGCTCCACTCGACAATCCGCTGCCGGTCGTCAATCACGAAGTAAGCTTCCCTCGGTTGCACCATTACGCTGACTCTTCCACCATATGCCCCTCTCTAATGCTTATCACGTTCCACAAGTACGGTACGACTCACCTTACTCCGCTCGCTGAACATCCACTTGACCGCTGTCTCTTATCATACCACGGTGTGAATAGATTCACAATATGTAATAGCTGGAATTTCAAACAAATTGCTAATTACGTTATCAGGCAGCATAGCCCCTTGCAGACCCAGGAAGCCCACAGTGACATGTTGTATGATGATTCCCAGCAATGAAGATACGGGGAACAGTTATATGACATT
>JASLXI010000195.1 GCA_030740415.1 Dehalococcoidia bacterium | reverse complement strand
TTGAAGGAGCCATCCCACCCTACAAATCGGAAATGCGGGAGTACATTGACTATCAGCGGAATCAGATACAGCGTAGTAACATCCTCGTGGAGATGGGGGAAAGAAGTGATACAAATAAACTTAAGGAAAAGAACCCAGACGTGGTCATCCTGGCCACCGGCAGCCGGTCTGCCAGTCGGGATTTCCCAGGTATAGGTAGGCAGAATGTATTCACGGCATCGGATATTCTTCATCATCCGGAGCAATGCAAAGAAAGAGTGGTTATTATCGGTGGCGGACTCATCGGCTGTGAAACCGCTGAGTTTCTCGCTCAACATGAGAAGAAGGTAACCATTATTGAAATGCTCAAGAGAATAGGCAGCGATATGGGCCCAGATACGCGCTGGGTAGTCCGGAAGAGACTCACTAACGCCGGCGTAGTATTAGAAATAAACACCAAGGCAGTAAGAATAGAGGAAGATGGCGTAGTAGCCGCGAAAGATGATTCACGATGTGTCTTTCCTGCAGATACTGTGATCATTGCCTGGGGCATGGAGTCGAACAATGATCTTGAAGAGCCAGTGAAGAAGTCTTTCCCCGAAGTATGTTCTATCGGCGACTGTACTTCTCCACAAAGCGTCCTTGAGGCAGTGGAACAAGGGTATTTTGCTGCGCTTAGGGTGTAAACCCGGCGCTGGCTACCAGTATAGTGTCTGCTCTGGGCTAAATCGCCCCTTCTTCTTGAAACCGGGTGATGTCATCCCAGGTGTAATCACCTAACTCCAACAGCACTTCCTCGGTATGCTGGCCGAACTCTGGAGCGGGCCCCTGGATACTACAGGGGGTCTGGGTGAAGGTCACTGGGAAGCCTATTGTCTTAGTGGGTCCTAGCGTGGGATGTTCATAGTCAACCACGTACTCGTTTTCAGTTATCTGGGGGTCCTGGGGTAGTTCCGGGACGTCCAGCACCGGGGAGCAGATGATGCGTCTGTGCTGGCGCAGTATGTGCATCCACTCATCACGAGTCTTGGTGGCAAAGACGTGATCCATGATGGTGATGAGCTCCCGGCAGTTCTCAGCCCGCTTTTCAGTGCTGTTGAAGCGAGGGTCCTGCACCAGTTCAGCCAGACCCAAGCACTCGCAGAGCACAGGCCACACCCGGTCAGAAGCCAAGATGCCCAGAACTACCCACTTGCCATCCTTGCAGCAGTAGTGATTATACAAAGGGTTGGCCATTTCAGTGCGCTGCCGGGGCGGGAAATCCCGGTGCAAGAGCAGGTTGGCCGCGATACGCCAAAGTTGGAAGTTAATCATACTGCCCACCATAGAGACATGGATTTCCTGGGAGATGCCCAGCCTCTCCCGGGCCAGCAGGGCGGCTAGGATGCCCCCGCACAGGGTAATCGAGGTCATCTGGTCGGCCATGCCCGGGGCGAAGTGGGGAAGCTGGGTGGGGTCAGAATCGTAGGCCGCATACATCATGCCAGAGCGGGCTAGACCGATGTAGTCCTGCGCCCTGGCCTGGCTGTCCGGCCCCTTCGGGCCGTAGCCGGAGACGTTGGCGTAGATTAGCTTGTGGTTGTATTGCTTAAGGGTCTCGTAGTCCATACCCAGTTTCGCGGCCACTCCGGGCCGGAAGTTCTGCATGAACACATCGCACCGGGAGATGAGCTTGTAGACAATCTGCTGACCCTGGGGCTTGGTGAGATCCACCGTGATGGATTTCTTGTTGCGGTTGGGAATTTCGAAGGCCTGGCTGGCGAATCCCTTGGGCTGTAGGACATCGACTCCCTCCAAGCGCACCAATCCCCGCAACGGATCGCCCACGACAGGCTGCTCTATCTTAATGACCTCAGCTCCCATATCAGAGAGCATGAGGCTACCGCCGGGACCAGCGTGCCACACCGCCATTTCCAGAATTCTGATTCCTTCCAGTGCTCCAGGCATCTTGTCCCTCCTGTGAATCAAAGCGCACCCCTACTTTCCCTGGAATGCCCATTTCAACCAGCGCTAGCGCTAGCTTGCACAGGCACCAAAGACTGGGCCCTCTCAATTCAGACTGCTCCGCTCGCCCGGAGCCCATCTATTTTGTCATTGCTATACCCCAAGAGACCACCCAAGACTTCGTCGTTGTGCTCACCCAATCGAGGGGCGCCGCTTCCAACCTGTCCCGGTGTCAGTGAGAACTTGGGAACCACATTTGGCACCTTCAGTGTACCTAGGTCGCGGTCCTCTATCTCGGTGATATTCCCCCTTGCCCGGAACAAAGGATCTGTGAAGATATCAGCCATGCTTTGCACAGGCCCGCAGGGCACAGAACCGGCCTTGCAGAGGTTGATTACATCCCGACTGGTGTGTCGGCTCACCCACTCTCTTACGATGGCGTTGATTTCCTTGTAATACTTGCCGCGGCCTTCTTGGTTGCAAAAAAGGCCCTCTTCGGCGATGTCGGTTCTCTTCATCACCTGGCAAAAGCGGCGGAACAGAGCGTCTCCAGCAGCTGTGATAGCCAACCATTTCCCGTCCTTGGACTGGAAAATGCCCAGTGGGGCGGTTCTTGCGTGTTCTTCTCCCTGTCGTTCCGGAGAAACACCCAGTTTGTCATACAGAGCCGGCTGATCCTCCATGTAACGAAATAGTCCCTCGTAAAGCGCGCTATCTATGCACTGCCCTTCTCCGCCCCCCATGGCGTCGCGATGGTATAAGGCAATCATGACTGCAAGTGCTCCGAAGGTGCCGGTAATATAGTCAGCGAGGGGTAGGGGAGCACTTAAGGGCGGCCGGTCGGGATAGCCACACATGTAAGTAT
>JASLXI010000194.1 GCA_030740415.1 Dehalococcoidia bacterium | reverse complement strand
AGACCTGAGTATTTGCGGCAGGCGAAGAAGCTCTCTGCGATGGATTTCCCCGGAATCAGGGTTCGGCCTAATTGCACGGGTGGCTGAATGAGTGTAGAATCCTCGGAGAGACCCCCCGGACTTTCACACCGGTAGGCAAGCCGCTGCCGCGTAAATCGTCGACAGGAGGAGATGTGTCCTTCGGTCTCACAGAGGCTCAGGAGATGTTCCGCCGCACGGTCAGGGATTTCGCCCAAAGGGAGCTTGGCCCTGGGGTGAAGGAGCGGGATAGGCTAGGGCACCTTCCCAAGGGAGTGCTCAAAAGGATGGCCGCCATGGGGCTGCTTGGGTTGAATGCTCCGGAGCAATACGGCGGGCAGACCGTGGAGTGGGTCACCGTTGGCATTGCCAATGAGGAAGTGGGGGCGGTGGACATCAACCTGAGCCTGCCAATGACACTGTTAAGCGCACTGTGGACGGCTTTTGACCTGGCCCCTCAAGAGGCCCAGGAGGAGTGGATTCCACGGGTAGTGCGTGGGGAGGCCCTCTTTTGTTTGGCAAGCACCGAGCCATCAGTGGGCTCAGATGTGGCTAACCTGAGTTGCCGGGCCTTCCCTGAGGGCGACTACTACATCTTGAACGGGGAAAAGACCTCGGTCAGCCTGGGAATGCAGGCCGACCTAGGCATCGTGTTCGCCAATACCGATGTTGCCAAGGGGGCGCGGGGAGTGACGGCGTTTCTGGTGCCCCTGGACCTGAAGGGGGTCAGCCGTTCCCGCATCCCCGATATGGGCTGCAAAGCCATTGGGCGGGGTTCTATTTTTCTGGACAATGTACATGTTCCTGCTAGCTACCGCCTGGGGGACGAAGGTAGGGGCTTCTACCTTGTAATGGGACAGTTTGATGTCCTGCGACCTCTCGTCGGACTCATGTGTCTGGGCAGCGCACAGGCATCGCTCAACGAGGCCGTGAATTACGCCAAGCAGCGGATGGCCTTTGGAAAGCCTATCGCCCGTTTTGAGGGGGTATCCTTCAAGATTGCGGAGGCGGCCACCATGATTGATGCCGCCCGTTACCTGTGCTACCATACCCTTGCCAAGAAAGACCGGGGCGAGCGCCATAATAGAGAATCGGCTATGTGCAAGTGGCTGGGCCCGGCAATTGCCGTTGAGGTCATCCACAACTGCCTCCTCATCCACGGCCAGATAGGCTACAGTGAGGATTGCTCCCTAGAGCAGCGGCTCAGGGACGTCATCGGCTTAGAGATTGGGGACGGTACCGCCGAGATAATGAAGATAATCGTTGCCAGAGAGATGATGGGGCGGGAATACTTGCCCTATTAAAGAGGACTCATGACCTGCCGCCAAGGATGATACCACTTTGGAAGTTGGAATTCCCGGCATATCCCCGGTAAAACCTTACACCTGAACCAGTTTTCGGGGAAAGGTCATTATCGTATTCATGGCCTCAGCCTGACCCACGGGTACTGGCTGCCAGTAACAGAGCGGGAGACTCTCTTAATCTACCCAAATCTTTGTTTGAAGTACTGGGCCCACTTCAGTATTCTCGCCCATGGCCGACCTGTGTATAGGAATCGTTGCCCGTGCCCCCTGGCTATAGAGTCCGGTACTCTACATATACAGTGTTCCTATACAGCATTTTGGTTACCATCTTCATTGTATCCAGTTAGCTATACACTTCCCTCTACTTCCTATTAGCCGGTCTACTTCATAGCTACAGTGTCCTCTCCATATACACTTCATATACACTCCATATTTGAGCATATGGGTATAGTCTCCAGGACACTATACACCTTACGTATACACCGCCTATACACAGGGCACCTCTGGGGAGCTATAGAGTCGACCTTTACATACCAGCAGGAGATGAAATTAAGGGCGTTGACTTTCAACGCCGATCCATGAAACACTCCACAGACACCATCGCCCAGGTAGAATCCGGGAATGGACAGAGGAGGGATTAATGGAAAACGAAGGTGGGGTGATGCAGGCGGTAAGGGACCTCCTGGCAGGGGGCCTGAACAGCCGGGAGGTCATCGAGAATGGGTATGCCCCAGGTACGGTCTACAAGGTACAGAAGCAGTTGAGGAAGAGAAACTGTGAGGCCTTGCCGCCGGAGCCAGTCACTTGCCAGGAGCCGGAGCAGGGTCCTGTGAGTGAGCCGTGGGAGATCCAGGTGATGCGTCAGCGGGACACCGGTCCCATTCTGTTGGTGACGGATGAGCAACTGAAGATAGAAGGCCTGCAACGGCGGGTTTCCGAGCTCGTGGTAGAGGCGTGTGTGGCCCAGAGAGAGCGGGTGGAGCTGGAATCGAGACTCAACGGATTAACGAGGGAAAGCCTCCGCATGTCCCAGGAGAATGACCGCCTCAACCAGGCATTAAAATTGGTCCGCTCCGAGAACACTTACTTGAAACGCTACCTCTCCAGCAAGAACTGTGGCTGGCAACATGATTTCGCTGTCTACCTGGGACTCCGAGACAGTCCTCCCCTACGCAGGTGCAGCAACCAGGTGCGCTCCAGACCTATTACCTGCAGGAGAGGTAGTTTACAGTCAGGGCCAACATCCTGGTGGTCCTGATAGTGTTGCCAACTAAATCAATTTGAAGAGGCCCACTCACGGCAGCCATCGCAGATGGTGCCGGCGGGAAAGGCGCGTACCAGACGCAGCCTGTCCAGATGCTGTTTCAACTCGTCAGTCTTTTGCTCTGCTTTACGATATAAAACCGCAGCGGTCTGAGCCTCCTGCATCGAAACAAGCTTCTCCTGTGCCTGGAGTAGGAAGCCCACAGCTTTTTTTCTGAGAGTTGCATTGGGGGCAGCGATC
>JASLXI010000193.1 GCA_030740415.1 Dehalococcoidia bacterium | reverse complement strand
AGAAGCGGTACGTGCTTATTATATGCACTCTCCTACAGGCATTTGGCATCTTTATACTCTCCAATGCCACCAGCATGGCTCTTGTGTGGCTGTTTGTGGTGATCTACGGTATCGCCTACGGTGGTGCTATTCCGGTGTTCATGGCTGTTGTTGGTGAGTATTTCGGGAGGAAGAACTTCGCCGCCATCAGGGGTTGGATGCAACTCTGCCATATTCCGGCCACGGTGCTGGGACCCATTTACGCTGGATGGGTGTACGATACTACAGACAGCTATCAAATAGCTTTCATGAGCTTCATTGTGGCATTGATAGTAGGCACGTCCTTCCTTTTCCTTGCCCGGCGGCCCAGTCCTCCCGCGACGATCACTGAGAGTATAGAGCGAGACCTCTCACCGACATAAGCCAGGCGGCTAGGGCTTGCCGATAAACCAATAAGGTAAGTTGAACAAGAGGAACCCATCACTAAACCATATGCTCTCGACCAATTTCCTCGAATCCAGGAAGTGCTGGATCACCCCTATGTCGGTCTGATCACCGACATAGATGGGACCATTGCTCCAATTGCCGTCATCCCAGACGAGGCTCAGGTCTCATCTGGGTGCCGTAGTGCCCTGGCAACCTTGACCTCTAGTATGACCCTGGTAGCAGTCCTCACTGGAAGAGATGTTCTCAAAGCCAGGGAGATGCTCACCACTGATGACGTTGTATACGTGGGCAACCACGGTCTGGACAGATGGCAAGACGGCAAGCTGGAGATGGCGGAGGAGGCCAAGGATTACCTACCGGTTGTCCAAAGGCTTGAGGATAAACTACGTCAGGACCTGGGTATGCTTGGGCTAATCGTAGAAGACAAAGGGGTATCCTTCGGCATTCACTACCGTCTCAGCCCTGAGCCCGGCAAGACTAGAGCAGCCATCCTCGACACGCTAAGCCATATTCCTGAAGCTCAGGACATGCTTATAACCGAGGGCAAGATGGTGGTGGAAGTGCGCCCTCCTGTGAAAGTAGACAAGGGAACATCGCTAAGGCAGTTGGTCGTGGAATATGGTCTCAGAGGTGTGCTATGCCTGGGTGATGATGTAACCGATGTGGACGCCTTCAAGGCACTCCACGCTCTCACGTCGGAGGGCCTTTGCGTGGGGCTGACGATGGGGGTTCTGGGACAGGACACCCCTCCTGATGTAGAGCAGGAGGCCGATCTTCTTTTGAGGGGTGTTCCAGAGGTTGAGGAGCTGCTTCAGAGGATTGCCAGTACGCATCCGAGGCAGGCGAGGGTGGCTAGCCGAGCAAGGCTTTCATACCCTCCATCTGGCACTGCATCCAGTTAATTACGTCCTCTTCTTCTATTTTCTGCACAAGTAGGTTGGAGCGCTTCTCTCGTTCCTCTACGGACGCGGTTATGGCCTGATACAGGGCCTGGGCAGTGCCCTCCACATCTGCGGGAGCTACAGCCAACACCCCTTCATGGAGTTGGGCGTACGCCCCCGCGGTCTCCGAAAGGACGACCATGCCACCGCGGGTGTTAACCACAGGCCCTTCCTTGGCCACGAGGTTCATGCCATCTATGATGGAATTGACCAGGAGAACGTCATAGAGCTTCATTGCGGCCATGGCCTGGATATAGTTGTTCTCGTAGAAGACAGTTATAGGTTGCCAGTCCTCGGTACTAAAGGTCTGGTTTATCTCAGAAACCAGGTCATCTACCTCCTGAAGGTATCTCTGGTACTGCCGTATGTGGGTCCGCGATGGGACAAGAAATGCGAGGAATTTGACCTTTCCAATAAGGTCCTGATTACGCTCCAGCAAAAGACGATAGGCCCTGAACCCTCTGACAATGTTCTTGCTCGGCTCCACCCGGTCTACTCTAATGATGGTCTTCTCTCCCAACAGAGGCCTGAGCTTTCTCGCGTACTCCAGAGCCCTGGGAGAGTCAGCAATCCCTCTTAACTCCTCTACGTCTATGGAGATGGGGTAGGACCGGACCGCTGTTTCCCGGCCGTTCAGAGTAACTGTGCGCTTCGTGTGGTCAACTGTGGCCTGATCTAAGAACATCTCGCAACTCTGCAGAAAGCTACGCACGTCCCGCACCGTTTGGAATCCTACTATGTCACTGGCACACAGACTCTCACAAATGGCGGTTCGCATGAAGGCTGGAAGCATCTGCCAATAGCTAGGGTCTGGCCAGGGAATATGGAGAAAGTGCTGAATGAGGGCCTCTGGCAGGGCCTCACGAACCATACCAGGAGCAAGATAAAGATGGTAATCATGAAGCATAACGTAGGGAGGTAACACGCTATGCTGGGCCTCGTCCACCACAGCATTTGCAAAAGCCCGATTGACCGGTATGTACCCCGTTTCCCATGCGTCATACACGGAGTCGTCAACGTTGGGAGTATATGGAGAGCTCCACATGTAATGCTGCAGGAACCAGAGAAGGGGGTTGCAGAATATGTTATAGAACTTGTGGTACACACGCCTGGGTGTTACCACATACCTCAGGTAGAGACTATGCCCGGGCATGGGAGACTTGATCCTTGCCTCTTCTGCCTGTTGGGAAACACGGCGGTCTCCCTCTCCCATGGCACTGGCTACCCATGTGAAGTCCACATAATTTGTCAGGGTGCTAAGGGCAGTGACCACTCCACCACTGCCGCGACGAGCCTGAGGGTAACCTTCAGGCGAGATGTGATATTCCACCGGTCCTCTGTTACTAACCAGTATTAGCCGACGGTCCTTCAGCATGTCGGTGCACTGGTCTACAAATTGGGCGCTTCTTCTTTCCCGTGTAGAGACCGCTCTCATTGTTCCATAGATCTGAGGTGGCCTCCCGGTCTCACTTGAACCACCT